>VRUH01000036.1 GCA_019456185.1 Candidatus Glassbacteria bacterium
TCGAAAAACTTAAATTACTGAAACCCAATCAACCTCAATTAGCTCTGTCCCTCAAATTTTAACCGGACAGTACTGATTGTGATTATGTTAAGTCACATAGCCTGGATTACAATAATGGTATCGGAAAAGTCTTTATTAAAAGAGACAACTCAATATTCCCATATAGCAGTGAGCCATCTATGGACTGGATTCCAAATGAAGAATACTCTACTAATGAAATAATTAGAGATATGTCATATATGACTCTTGAAATGCAAAGCTATCTTATTGATTTACAATCGAATAGATACGAGTTTAAGTCAAAAGAATTTCAAAAATTAATGCGGCAACAGATAAGTTATGATAAAATTGATAATAAAAGAAGGTTCAGATACTTGGATAAATCTTGGCATCAAAATAAATAAATTCTAAAAGCTTTTTACACCTTTAGGAGTAATTCAGTGCATCGTTCAGCAGTGTTATCTATAAATTTTCTCGTTTTCGCAATCCTAACCCTCCGCGCCGCCGCGCCGTCAACCCCCAAGGTGGACAAGGTGCTCCCGGCCTCGCCATCGCCCCTGGCCGATGCTCCCGGTGTGTTTTTCTACGAGCAGTGCGACACGATAGCCGACCTCCAATCGCGCTGGCAGAACGTGGGCGACGACGACGGGAATTTCGCGCTCAGCACGGCCGATGCCCTCAGCGGCGGCCGGTCACTCCGGCAGAAATACCGTCCCCTGAGCGAGTACGGGGAAGGCGAGGACCCCGGCAGCGCTGGCTGGGTGGGACGCTTTTTCGGCGACAAGACCTCGCACCAAAGCTCGATTCCTCCGGAGCAGCAGGGCAAGTACACCACGGCCGTGGCGAGCTGGTACCACAAGTTCGAGGAAGGTTTCACTCCCCGCGACGGCTGGCACTTTCCACCCAAGATGGCCCGGATGCGCTGCTATCTGGCCGGCAACTGGAACACCAAATACTCGATCCTGTTCTGGTTCGCCGGTGAAGACGCCCACATGTCGATCGAGCGGCACACGTATATCTCCGAGGCCCACCGCGAGTGGCCGCCGAACCACACGGCGCCCTTCCGGTTATCCAACCCCCTTAACGTCGGCCGTTGGATCCATTTCGAACTTCGCGTAGAGCTGGGCGATGGGCCGCGCAGCGACCGTGTGCAGGCCTGGGCCGACGGGCTGCTGGTCTGCGATATCGCCGGGGACGATATCGCCGCCGGACACCGCGAGACCACGCTGAACTGTATGCAATGGGACTGCTACTGGAACGGTGGCAGCCCGGTGGCGCAGAGCCGGTTTTTCGACGACATGGTTGTCAGCACCGAGCGGATCGGGCCGTTACGCGCCGGGCTGAACCCCAAAATTGTCAAGACGCCTTTCAGCGGCGGCGGCGATTCCCAGGGCGGCTGGGAGGCCGAGCTGGCCCAGGGGGTTCAGCGCGAACTGGTCAAGGACAAGGTGCTTGACGGAATAGTGATCGGTTACCGCGAGCCGGAAGTGGATTACACCACAGTCTGGCGCGGGGCGCTGGAGGGCGGCGGCAACGAGCTGGAAGTCAGCGTGGCCAACGGTGAGTTTACCGGCCCGCGCGCCGGAGAAGGCGGACTGGCCGCCAATACCCTGCATTTCGTGCGGGTGCGGCAGAAAAACACTGCCGGCGAGTGGTCGGACTGGTCGGCGTGGCATTCGGGGTTCGCCACCGCCTGGCCGGAGGGCACGCCCGCCGAGCAGAAATCTCTCCCGGAAGGCTACCTGGCCGAGGCCGGGGCCGCCGTGCTCGGCCTGGACGAAACGCCGCCGGAGATCAGGTATGTGCGCGGTCCCTCGAGCGTGGCGGACACCGCGGGACCGTATGGGGTGACCGCGGAGATTATCGAGGAAAATCCGCTGAACGTTTATTTGTATTACCGTTTCGACGGGCAGGGGGAATACGAGCGGGTGCCGATGACGCGCGAGGCGGGAAATACTTTCGCGGCCGGCCTGCCGGGACGACCGGCCGGGACCCTGGTCGAATACTACGTGCGGGCCCTGGACGGCTTCGAGCATTACACCTATCGGCCGGCGGACTACGTACAAAATCCTTACAGTTTCCGGGTGCTGGAGCCCTCGCGCTGGGACCTCGACGGCGACGGTGAGTTCGGCCTGGGAGACCTGGTCGAATTCGTCCGTACCGCCGTGCGCGGCGGAGCGGACATGCTGGCCGGGCTTAACCGTTAGAACGGTTCCCAGCTAATTGTCGATTCCATGGTTACCGGCATTTTCCTGCCAGCGAACAATTTCGGCCCGTCCACCAGCGAGTAGCTGCCGTTGATCACAATTTTCAGCTCGCGGTGAGTGATCCAGCCGCTGTCGAGGTCGATCCGGAAAGTTCCTGTCTGGACGCCCTCCAGTTCCATCTCCACTTCGAGCGGACCCAGCTTGCGCCGCAGGCTTTCCCCGCCGGTCGACAGCACCGCGTCCATCCCGACCACCGCCTCTCCTCCGGCCACTTCCCGCAAAGTCAGTTCTCCCCTGCGCTGAATCGGCAAGGCATTTCCGGTGTCGTTCACTCTCCAGCTTTCTCCCGGGTCCACGGGCCGCGGGGGATAGACGCCGAACAGCTGGCCCAGCATCTCTTTCTGGGCCTGTTCTCCCGCCATCTCGCGCAGCCCATCCACCACCATCTCCCGCGAGTCGCCGTCGGGCAACTCGACACCGGAAGCCATTTTCTCGGTTATCCGGTCCAGCCCCAGCAGATCAAGGACTTTCCCCCTGGAATCGAGCCGGAGCGTGTAACTCTCGCCGACCAGCCTGGCCAGTCCTTTTGCCAGGGGATGTTCGGGTTCCCCGCCGGTGTTCGAGTCCCAGCGCACATCGCCCCGGATACTCTCGAGCTCCACCGAGACGGCCTCGTGCCTGACCGCCAGCGTGAACTCTCCCTCCCGCGTGGCCCGCAGAACCGTGAACGTGTAATAGATCACAATCCGCTGGCTCATCTCTATCTCGATCCCCGCCATCGACTGGACCATCCGGTTGAAACTCTCCGAACGCACGCGATAGCTTGCTCCCGGGCGAAGGTTCAGTTTCAGCTCCACCGCCGCTCCGGAACCGGCCGGAGACAGGCAGATGGCCAGCAAGATGGCGGTCAGGAATCCGATCAGGGTTTTCATCGCTTTCCCTTGATGAATTAACAGCGTGCAGAGCAAATGTAAGCCACGACGAACGAGCGGACAACCCGGCGGCTAAAAAAACCCGCCACCGCGACAGTCGCGATGGCGGGCAGGATCTTACAACACACTAAAAGCAACTCACATATCTGGTCTGCGCCTGGGCGATACCCACCGGAAACAGCGTGCCGAACGCAAGCAGCAGCAGTCCGATCGAGAGCATGCCGTAAACTCCGGATCAGCTTGCCGAACTCAGTTTCTCCAGAGTTGTCGTATTAAGAAAATCGAGATACTTTCCCCGCACCTCGCCCCACATCTCGTGCAGGCCGCAGGGATCGTTATCGTCGCAGGGCTCATCGCACATAAGGCAGTTGCTCAGACGGCTGAGGTGGTCGAGGGGATCTATCACCTCGAAAAGCGTGATCTCCGCGGCAGGCCGGTTGAGGCGGAACCCGCCCGTGCGGCCCCGCTGTGAGCGAAGCAAGCCCACGCGGGTCAGCGAATGTAATATCTTTGACAGATATTGCCGGGGGATATCCAGACTGCTGCTGATCTCTTTCACCAGCACGTAGCCGTCTCCTCCATGCCTGGCAAGGTAAACGAGCGCTTTCAAGGCGTATCTGCCGGTTTGCGATAACATGATATTCACATCCTTTAATCTTGTAAATTATTTAACCTTATTCTGCCTGTCAAGTTTCAAGTAAAATGAAACATTGCGCTAACATTTACTATCCTTGCCGTGTTATCTTTTCTTTGAAAATCCTCTGCCAAATTAACTTTCAACGCCCGTAAAAGTTTACTGTTGAAGCTCGAAGGTGGTTTATTGATGGCCGATCAATACCTGCAGGCGGGAATTACCGCGCTGGATGAACTGCTGGCTCAACTCTCTCCCCGGCCGCGAAAAATTCTTGTGATAAGGTGCGCTCCCCCGGCGATGTTCGACCCGCTGCTGCGAAAGCTCGATACCGCCATCCCCGGCGCAGAACTGGCGGTGCTCTGCCATCGGGATCGGTCAGTGGACGGGCGCAGGTGCATTATTTACAACTGTGACGGTTTTTTCCGTGCCGAACACGCACCGCTTCGGGAACTGAAAGCCGAAAAATTCGACCTGGCGGTCCTGCCCTACGCCACCGACCGCCGGGATGCTCCGTTCTACCACGAGGTAGACCGGATTGCCCTGGCCAGCGGAGCGAAAAAGATGGTGATAACCTACCGCGACGGCGTGGCGCTGGAAGCCGACAGCGGATTTTTCGAACGCAAGGAACTGGCGGTTGTCCGTCCCTGGCTGGCCAGTCGCGAACGCGCAGTCGGGGAAATCTGCGCTTTCACGGGCGAGCAGCCGGACGAGGTGCTTGAGAAATGCGAGATGGCCGGGCTGAGGGCGGTCAAACTCTGGCAGGAAACCGGCCCGCAAACCGAACAACAGGTGCGCGAATACTACGGCGGCAATGATTTCTACGTCTACGAGCTGATCAAGACCGAGTACAACGGTGACCGCCGGGAAATTCTGAACGCGGTGCTGGCCGAGTGCGAGCCGGGAGTGAGCGTGGTGGACTATGGCGGCGGGGTGGGCATTTTTACTATCCCCCTGGCCGAGAAAGGCTGCCGGGTGACCCACCTCGACCTGCCGGGGCCGCTGCTGGATTTCGCCGGATTCAGGTTCAGAAGGCGGGGGCTGGATGCAACCCTGCTGGCCGCCGTGAGCGAAGAGCCGCTCGAGCAGAGTTATGAAATCATCCTCTCGGTATTCGTGGTGGAACACCTGGTGGACCCCCAGCGGACGCTGGCCCACCTCGAACGCCATCTGGCCCCCGGGGGGAAAATGCTGCTGGCGGTGGATTTCGAGGACCGCCGCGAGGCCGATGAACTCCTGCCGCTGCACCTGACTCACCTGGAACGCGATGAGTACTACCGCCGGATGGAGGAGATGGGATTGGTGAGGCTGCGCAGTTGCCGGGAGTTGGATGTCTTCATGCGCGGGGGGGAAGTATAGCTTTTTTCAGCATACCCCGGTGAGGGTGTGTGTATCAAGCCACCTTGCCCCTTTTGGCGACTTTAAATTCAATATTCAGTTTCTTCAAGTATTGCAGATGCCATATTAAAGCGCTGATAATATATGGGTATATTAAATTTACCTCGCAATGTATTCAAATAAATTTGATCTTCCTTGTTCATTATATTTGGAGATACAATTATCAATTTTGAGGCTACTTTGTTATCCGGATAATAGGAATATTCAAGCAATTGTGTCAATCCCTCTCTAATACAAGTTTTGAGAGAATTTTTGGTTTTTATCTCATAGAAAACATACCTCTCCTTATCCGTTTTTAAAACCACATCAATGCTCGTACCGAATCCCGTTGCTTTCTCTGTGCCCACATTATTACTTCCATATTTTGAGGTTAACAGTTTGTATATATCTGTTTGAATTCGGTTATGTGCCAAATCTTTTTTCTGGCTTTGGCCTTGATAAGTTGAGGTTACTGAATCTTTGCCTTCCTTATGTCCAGGTACAAAGATAAAATTACCGCGCTCTAGCTTAGGCTCACATACTTTGTCTTTTAAATTATAATAGTCAGAAGTTATTGATGGATCATCGCTTATAAGTTTCATTGGAGTGCCATCTATTTCCATCTCTGATAATTTAAATTTGATTGTAGAAAAATATTCAGGATCAATTTTTTTGAATTCTGCAACATCTGCATCTACTTCTCTTATCTGTTCCTCCATTTCAGATAACCATTTCCTGTCCTTATACGCATTGTAAGTTAATCTTGATTCTTCAAGAGTAATTATTTTAACATTTTTGAGCCTTCCAATCCAAAAGCGCCTTTTTGTCTTATTATTAATAGAATAAAGGGATATATTAAATTTTTTCCCTATGTATTTATTCTTAGGTGTTCTGGTCGCCTGTAGATATGCATAATGATACCCATCAATAATCTTTTTGGTATCCAGCAACCATTCTTCATGCCCAAAACCGTATAAATACTCATATGCTTCTTTATTTCGACTTTTTCCATCCTTCCCTGATGGTTTTTCCCAATTGTTGCTACTCCAACATATTCGCGCAACTTTTTCTTCTGTCATTTTTCCTCCTTTGCAGTGTCAAGGTATGCGGTCCAGCGGTTAGCACAATAACAGCATTAAGGAAGACACACCCCTGTTTCCCCTCTTATTAGAGGGGACTTGGTCCGGCAGCCACTCTCCCGCGGTTTTGAGGTGTGGTTGGAGGGCGGGAAATTCCCCTCTACCAAGAGGGGTGCCCGCGTAAAGCGGGCGGGGTGTGTTACCGACCCCCGCCTTTCAGACTCTTAACCAACGCTTTGATCTCCTCGACGCGCTCTTTCGTCGCCACCAGCGTACGGTTGCCGACGCGCACCACCACCAGGTCGCTCACTCCAATCAGAGCTACCGTCTCACTCTCGTCCTCGCAGAATACCAGGTTGCCGCCAGCGTCCAGCACCTCCAGGCCGCCCCGGTGCGCGTTGCCGTCTGAATCGCTGTCGAGAAACTCCTCCAGGGCCAGCCACCCGCCGACATCGTTCCATTCGAACCGGGCGGCCAGCATGTGGACTGCCTCCGCGCCCTCCATCACGCCGAAATCTATCGAGGTCGCCTCCAGCGGCTCGAACGATTCGGCCAGCGCCCGGGTCCATTGCGGAGTCCCGTCGGCCTCGACCGCCCGGCTCAAGTGGCGCACGTGGTCCGGCAACTGGCGCTCCAGCTCGCCGGTGATTGTCTCGATACTCCAGATAAACATCCCGCTGTTCCAGTAGTACCGGCCAGAGGAGAGATACTCCTCAGCGGTGGGGGCATCGGGCTTTTCAACGAACCTGATCAGCTCGTAATGACCGATCCCGTCGTCATCGGCCACCTCTCTCCCGCGCTCGAGGTAGCCGTAACAGGTGGCGGGATAATTGGGCTGTACGCCGAACGTATAGATCACCGGCTTGACGGCCGCCGCCCGCGCGGCCGAAAGCAGAGTCCGCTGGAACAGCTCCACTGGACGGATCAGGTGGTCGGCGGTCAGCACGGCCATTACCGGGTTGCCCCACCTTCTGCGGGCCAGCAGAGCCGCCAGAGCCACGGCCGCGGCCGTATCCCGGCGCATCGGCTCGCCGATCACGTTCTCCGCCGGCAGTGACGGCAGCTGCTCGCGAACCAGCCCTGTCAGCACCTCGTTGGTCAGCACCATGATCCGTTCATCAGGCACCAGCCCGGCCACCCGGTCGTAACTCTGCTGAATCAGACTGCGGCCGCCGAACAGGTTGAGAAACTGCTTGGGACGCTCCTCGGTACTCATCGGCCAGAACCGCGTTCCTGCCCCCCCGGCCATGATCATCACCACCAGATCCACATCATTTGCTGCGTTTGACATTTCCACTCCCGCCTGAGTTTTCGCCGGTGCCCGTCCGTACCGGCCCCTTGTCCGGTGTTTATCAGGATACATAATAGTAGGGGGAGCGTAGCCGGGTTGCAAGGGCAAGTTCCGCCTGCCTTGCCAAAGCGGCTGACCGCACGCAAATTAAAACCAGCAGCCCTTCACCAACGGAGCAGAATGTCCGATCCGGCAGACAGAGCGACTCCCGCCAGAGCTGTGCGCGTGTTGATGGTCACCGGGGCGTACTATCCCGAAGTCTCCGGTGCGGGACTCCAATGCCGCTCGCTGGTGCAGTCCGCGGGTGGTACGGGGTTCGAGTTCAGCGTAATCACCACCGCGCTGGACCGTTCGCTGCCGAAAGCTTCCTCTGACGACGGCGTGCCCGTATGCCGCCTGCCGGCCGGTGGAATTTTTAGCGTCCTCTCACGCTGGGTTCTCCGGCTGCCGGAGGTGGTCAGGGCGGTGGCCCGGGCCGATATCGTCCATCTCCACGGCTTCAGCCGCAAGAGCTGTTTTTTTACCCTTACCGCCCGCCTGCTCGGGAAAAAAGTTCTGCTCAAAATGAGCAGCCTGGGCGAGGATGACCCGTCCAGCGTCCGGCGCTCCGGCAGTCTGCGCTGGCGGTTCTACCGGATGGCCGATTTTTTTCTGGCTCCATCGCCCGCCCTGGCCGAGGCTTACCGCAGCTCGCCGCTGGCAGCCGACAAACTGCGCCAACTGGCCAACGGGGTCGACACCGCGAAGTTCCGGCCGGCGGACGAACAGGAAAAACTCGAGCTGCGCAGGAAGCTGGGACTCCCGGAGGACGGCGTGGCCCTTGTCAGCCTCGGCCATTTCTCGGCGGAAAAACGCTTCGACCTCCTTGCCCGGACATGGAGCGCCCTGCAAGGCAGCGACGGTGAAATCCATCTCTGGCTGGCGGGAGAAAACAGCCCCGGAGCGTACGAGGTCGACAGCCGGGTGGTGGAGGCCGTGCATGCGGCGGGCAGCCGCGAAGGCAGACCCGGAGAACTGGCCTCGCCCGGCAGGGTCGGTAACCCGGAGGACTGGCTGCGGGCCGCGGATATTTTCGTGCTGCCGTCGGTGCGCGAGGGCCTGCCGAACGCGCTGCTGGAGGCGATGAGCTGCGGGCTGGCGGTCGTGGCCGCCCGTCTGCCGGGGATTACCGACCACGTGCTGAGCTACGGCGGCGATGAGGCCGCGGGGCTGCTGTTCGAGCCGGATAACGAGCGGGTACTTACCGCGGCGATCGCCAGCCTGGCCGGCTCCGGGGAGCTGCGCGGGGTGCTGGGAGAGCGCGCCCGGAGGAAGATCGTGCACGAGTACAGGCTGGAGATTGTGGCGGAGCGCTACCGCAATCTCCTGCGCCAACTGACCGGGAGCAGTAGCGATTGAGCCAAAACGGCACAGCGGGAACCGGGCGGCCGGGCGGCGACAGCCTGGTGCTGCTGAAAAAATTCCGGCTGAAAATTCCGGATAGCCTGCGGGAATTCCCTTACCGGCGCGTCCTGAGTTGGGAGCAGTACCAGCGGGCCAGCCGGGGACTGGCGCCAGCGGGACCGGAGGACAAGTGGCTGGTGCTCTGCCGCGGCGGGAGACTGCATTTTTTTCGCAGCGGCAACGGGGTGCTGGTGTTCCGGGTCTCCTTTGCCAACCGGCAGGGCGCTTTCCCCGCCGGCCGGGCCGAGGTCAACGCCGACAGCGCCCAACTGCTGCCCCAGCCGGATCGCTACGAGGCCTGTCTGCTGGACTACCTGATCGACACCCTGCTGCTGGGCAGACGGGCAAAATTCCCGGCTCCGCCGGGAACCGATGGCGAGCGCGCGGCGATGCTCGAGCGGCTGTGGATGGGCCGGGCAGCGCAACAGACCATGAGACTATAAGAGCGATGCATTGTAAAGGTATTCTTAAATTCCTCTAAGGGCTGTTTAACATTTCAATCGGCAATCAGCTATTTGCTTAAAGGGGAGAGAAATGAGTATCCACAGCCGGATCATTTTGACAGCGGCTCTTCTTGCCATCCATCTAATCCCGGTTCAGGGCAGTCCCGCGGGCCTGAGTGTGGAGAAAAATGCTTCGGGTCCGGGAGTGCTTGCTTACAATGGCAAGGCTGTCTTTGCTTTCGGGCCGATGAATGAGCTGATGCCCTGGGCTGTAAAACTGGGTTCAAAAGCATTTGACGTAACAAGCTGGGCCAGGTGGCAGAAAGCCAACGGAATGAATTACGTCCGGGGCTATCCCGAGTCCGGATACGGATGGTGTCCGGTTGACGCGGACGGCCGTCTGTTCCCTTTCAAAACAGTCTCCACCGACCCGCTCAAGTTCGATCTGGAACAGTTCAACCCCGAGTATTGGGACAATTTCAGGGAAGTCACCAGGTTGCTGGCCGAGCATGATATAATTGTCCACCTCCAACTTTATCAGCAGTGCTATTTCGAGGATTCATACGAGAATCGCTGGAATTTCAATTTCTGGAACCCGGCGAATAACCTCAACTCGTTCGTTCGGGGGCTCGGGCCAAACAGGGACGGCCATCACCCGTTTATCGAATCGGCCGTTGAGGGCAATGACCGGCTGCTGGCCCACCAGCTGAAATATCTGGAGAAAGTGCTGGAATCGGTGGGAGAGTTGGGCAACGTATTGCTCGACCTTTCAAATGAAATGGGCGACGGCGGATTGGACCCCGCCTCGGCGCGGAAATGGATCGACATTACCCTGCAGGCTGTCGAAAACTGGGAGCACAGGAGTGGTAACGATATTCTGGTGGGGATGGACTATACACACCTGCCGGGCGAACTGGCCCGTTACGTTTTGGACCACCCGGAGATGGAGCTGATCATCACCCACGGCGATCCGGTCTGGCCGGAGGGCTTCGTGCTGCACAGGATCTACGGCAAGCCAGTGGTGGTGGTCAACAGCAGGGACAAATCTCCGGAAAGTTATATGACTTACGGCAGGCAAGGCGATGATGTCCGCCTGCGCAGGTTCCACTGGAGGTCACTGGCTTGCGGGGTCCAGGGAGTGGGAGATTACAGCAAGCTCTGGGAGATCAGCCCTGAGGGATTCGACAGGACTGGGAGTTTCGCCCGCCACCTGCGCGAATTCATTGGCGGTATCAACGACTATGCTGCCCTGCACAGCCTGCTGTACACCCACAAGATCCACAAAAAGGTGTTCAGCGGGCCGGGAGTCAATCATTACATCCTGGAATCACCCGATGAGGCGCTGATTTATATCGAGGGGGAAACGCACCTGGAAGGCCGAGAGTTCAAAAGCGCTCCCTTGACTGTCTCTAACAGCCAAATGAGGGCTGGACCCGCCGAGGCGCTGATTTTCCATCCGGCCAGCGGCAAGTCGGAAACTCAGGAGGTTACGGTCAAGGGCGGCCAGATCACGGGCCTTGTGCTGCCTTCTTTCGTCGATGACATCGCCGTGCGCATTTACCGACAGGGGCGCTGAAAAATCAACGCCCATTAAGATAAAATTCGATCCTTCTCAGCCTGCTCACTTGATCGGAGCCAGTCAGCGATGAAACGCAGAACGTTTGTCAAAAGCACCACCGCCACGGCCGCGCTGGCTGCCGCGGCCGCTTCAGCCGCTGTTACCGGCTGCGGCGCACCCGGCAAGCCGCCGGCGTCCGAGGCCCGCGGCGACCACCCGTTCAACGGGGCCTACTCCGGCGAGTTCCTGAACCGGGTGGCGTTTCCGCTGGGAGGGATCGGCGCCGGGATGATCTGCCTGGAGGGCACGGGCACGCTCAGCCACGTCAGCATCCGCCATCAACCGGCAGTGTTCCACGAGCCCCTGATATTCAACGCGGTGTATTACAGCGACGGCTCCTCCTCGGGAGCGCGGGTTCTGGAGGGTCCGGTGCCTGCCTGGAAAGTTTTCGGCAGCCCAAACTCGGGTAACGGCGCGCCGGGCACAAGCTACGGCCTGCCCCGCTTCTCCGGGGCGGCGTTCAGCACGCGGTTCCCGTTCGCCACGGTGGCCCTGACAGATAAAACGATCCCGCTGGAAGTCGAGATCACCGGCTGGAGTCCGTTCGTGCCGGGAAAACCGGACATGAGCAGCCTGCCGCTGGCCGCACTCGAGTTTGCGTTCAGCAATGTCTCGCGCAACAAGCTCTCGGCCATCTATTCGTTCAACTCTGTCAATTTCATGGACCCCGAACAGCATTACCACTACCGGAGCCAGGATACGGGCCAGCATGTGGACGCTGCCGACGGCGGGTTCGTGCTGGCCCAGGACGGCAGCGGGGACGAGCCGTGGAAGGAGGGCTATTTCACCGCGGCTGCCGACGACCCTGGCGTTAAAGTCAACCACCGCTGGTTCCGCGGGGGTTGGTGGGACCCGCTCTCGATCGCCTGGAAGGACGTGGAAGAGGGCGCCATGCCGGTCCACCCGCCGGTCAGCGAGGGAGGACCCAGCCCGGGAGCCAGCCTGTTTGTCCCGTTCGACCTGGGGCCGGGTGAGCGGAAATCCGTCCGGCTGATGTTGAGCTGGTACGTGCCAGTCACCGATATCCGCGTGGGCGGCGAGACAGAATGCTGCCCGGAGAAATCCGCCGAGGGCAACTACGTCCCGTGGTACGCCTCGCGCTTCGGCGACGCGGGCAAACTGGCCGCTTACTGGCGCGACAACTACACCGCTCTGCGCGAATCGAGTAAAAAATTCAGCGACTGTTTCTACGACAGCACTCTTCCCCCCGAGCTCACCGAGGCGGTGGCCGCCAACCTGACAATTCTCAAAAGCCCAACAGTCCTGCGCCAGGGAGATGGCAAACTCTGGTGCTGGGAGGGCTGCACCGATAATAACGGCTGCTGCCACGGAAGCTGCACCCATGTCTGGAACTACGCCCAGGCGATCTGCCACCTCTTTCCCTCGCTGGAGCGCAGTCTGCGGCACACGGAGTTCTTTTACAGCCAGGACGAGCGCGGCCATCAGAAATTCCGCTCGGCCCTGCCGATCCGCTACGCGGACCACGGTTTCCACGCCGCCAGCGACGGCCAGCTGGGCGGAATCATGAAAGTTTACCGCGACTGGCGGATCGGCGGCAGGACCAACTGGCTCAGGAGTTACTGGCCCCAGGTGAAACAGAGCCTTGACTATTGTATCGCCACCTGGGACCCCCGTCACACCGGCGCGCTCGAGGAACCTCATCACAACACTTACGATATCGAGTTCTGGGGTCCGGACGGGATGTGCGGCAGCTTCTATCTCGGGGCGCTCAAGGCCGCCTCGCTGATGGGCCGGGCGCTGGGCGAGGATGTGACGCTCTACGAGTCCCTTTACGAAAAAGGCCGCGGCAGGCTGGAGAGCGAGCTGTACGACGGCGAGTATTTTTTCCATAAGATCCAGACCGAGGGCCTGGACGCCTCCGGCGAGCTTGTAGACCGGATCGAGAACTCGAAAGACATGCCGGAGGTGCTCGAACTGCTCAAGGCCGAGGGCCCGCGCTACCAGTACGGCAAGGGCTGCCTATCAGACGGGGTGCTGGGAGCCTGGATGGCCGAGGTCTGCGGGGTGGGCGAGATCCTGGACCCGGCCAAGGTGACCAGCCACCTGCTGGCGGTCCACAAGTACAACTTCCGCGATGACCTCTCCGACCACGCCAACCCGCAGCGGCCCAGCTACGCCGTGGCCGGCGAGGCGGGGCTGCTGCTGTGCAGCTGGCCCAAGGGCGGCAAGCTGAGCCTGCCGTTCGTCTACTCCAACGAGGTCTGGACGGGGATCGAGTACCAGGTGGCGAGCCATCTGATGTTCGCCGGCCACGTGGACGAGGGCCTGGAGATTGTGCGGGCCGTGCGGCGGCGCTACGACGGCCAGATCCGCAACCCGTTCAACGAGTACGAGTGCGGCCACTGGTATGCCCGCGCGATGGCTTCCTACGGGCTGATCCAGGGGCTGACCGGCCAGCGTTACGACGCGGTGGACAAGGTGCTCTACCTGCGGCCGCGGACAGGCGGCGATTTCAGGAGTTTTCTCGCCACGGCCACGGGTTACGGGACAGTTGGGGTAAGGGGCGGCGAGCCGTTCGTGGAGGTGGTGGAGGGCAGGATCGAGGTGGAGCGGGTGGAGTACGAGGCCGTCTGATTACACGTCGGTAAAAAGTTTGGGAAAAGGGGAGAGCGCGAGAGGGGAAAGAACCTTTTTCAAAAGGTTTTCCCCTCTCGTTTCAGCTAGTTCACCACCGGTGGCAGGCCGAGGTCATCGCCGCCGAACCGCCAGCTACCGGGAGCCGCCACCGCCACCAGCGGGTCGAGCAGGACATAATTACTGTGCAGCCAGGACCAGCAACCTGCCTGCTGTTTTACCCGGTCTGCTCATTGAACCCGTTGTCTTCCCAGCCGATACCCGGCTTGTCAGTGATAAGTTATTGTCAGACCAAAACATAAACGCCCGGCTTTGCAAGCAAGGCGTTTGCCGGATATCCGGCACGTAAAAAAGCCCGGAATCCTAGAAATTGACCTCCACCGTGAACTTGCCGACCGTGTCCCGGTCGCCGGTGTCCTGGTATTCCACCGTGTCCAAATCGATAAACACCTTGCTGTTGCCGGGCAGATAATAAACAAGCCCGGCGATAAAGCGCTCGCTGGTCTGATCGGCCATCTCGCGGTTGAAATCGAAATAATCATAACGGCCGATCATTCCCCAGTCCGTAAACGGGAAATGGTACTCGCCGAATAAGGAATAGCCTTGCTGCGGAGCCGCGCTGCCGTCGGGCAGGACAGCCTTGCCCTTGCCGTTGCCCTTGCCGCGGTAATACTGGGCGGTCAAGACGAACCAGCGGTCTTCCAGGGAAACCATCCCGGAATTGACCAGGAAATCCGGTGAGGCCGCCGTGTTGCCTTTGCCCAGTGTGAGCAGCCAGGAGCACTGCAAACCTGTCAGCACGTCCGGCAATGGCCGTAGCGTCAGCCGGCTCCTGAACACCTTGTTCTTGTTATTTTCAAGGGCGTGATAGCCTCCGCCGTTGTAGATTCCCACGGCCAGGCTGCCGTAACGGCCCGGGTACTTGCTGTTGACATTCCGCTGATATTCCCTGCCGATCTCGCCGCCGAGCAGGCTCATGAACGTGATCCCCCTGTCGGCGGAATTGAACAGCCCGGCGCGCTGAAGGAACATGGTGCCTTGGGAGCGATATCTGTCAACCTTCTGCTCGAAATCGAGCCAGGGCGTGTGCACCAGGCCGAACTCGATAGCGGGCTTGGTGAAAATCCCCCTGGAGGGCATGCTGAACTTGGCATAGGCGTACTTTAAACGCATCTTCAGGTCGCCCTGGCCATCGCCCTCGCGCTCCACCGTCACGTCCGGGGTGATCCGGGTACTGATCCAGTCGTTGAATTTCGAGGCGATATTGATATAGCCGCGCCGGACCTGGAACTCATTGATATCCGCCCCATCCTCCTGTCCGTTGACATAGGCCAGGTACCAGTTGTAGCTGAATTTGGTTTCAGGGATCGGGATCGAGGGCTTGTTGCCTTCGACGACATCGTTTTCCGCAGCGACTGCCGGGACTGCGCTAAGGCAAAGCCCGATAATTACCGGGCTTAAAATGCTCAAGCCGGCGCGAAAGATTGTTGATCGGTTCAAATGGAACTCCCCGGATAAAGACTGTCTTGACCGAATGGCGTACATTTGTGTGGTGCAGGCGACAGGAGGGAATTTATTTGTGCATGGTTGGTTTTTCAATAAATTCATGCGAGGAGCAAAAAATCCCGGGACCTCGCGGCACGACCTGATCCCGGGATTCAGTTGAACATGATAAGTTTTGGCTAAATGCAGTTCCGGCTTCTACTCTTCCTCGTAACGCCGCTTGAGTTCCTCGACCACGGTCGGGTCGGCCAGGGTGCTGGTGTCTCCCAGTATCTGCCCGCCGGCGATATCGCGCAGCAGACGGCGCATGATCTTGCCGCTGCGGGTCTTGGGCAGTTCGGCTGAAAACAGCACCTGCTTGGGCCGCGCGATAGCGCCGATCTTGCGCACCACGTGCTCCTTGAGCCGCTCTTCCAGTTTTTTATCCATCTCCACGCCCTCGCGCAGAGTGACAAATGCTACCACGGCCTGGCCCTTGAGATCATCGGCAACGCCCACCACCGCTGTCTCGACCACGTCGGGATGGTCGACAAAGGCGCTCTCGACCTCCATCGTGCTCAAGCGGTGTCCGGCGCAATTGATCACGTCGTCCACCCGGCCCAACACCCAGAAACAACCGTCCTCATCGCGCTTGGCCCCATCGCCGGTGAAATACGCGCCGTCGTCCCATTTGCTCCAGTAGGTTTCAACGAACCGCTCCCGGTCGCCATAGAGACCGCGCAGCATCGCGGGCCACGGGTGGGTGAGCGCCAGGTAGCCGCCGCCTTTCTCCACCACTTCACCGCTCTCGGTGCGGATTTCCGCCTTGATCCCGGGGAACGGCTGCGTGGCCGAACCGGGCTTGGTGGTGGTCAGTCCCGGCAAGGGAGTGATCATGATCGCGCCGGTCTCGGTCTGCCACCAGGTATCGACAATCGGGCACTTCTCGCCGCCGATATGCTCGTGGTACCACATCCAGGCCTCGGGGTTGATCGGTTCGCCCACGCTGCCCAGCAGGCGGAGGCTGCTGAGATCGTGCTTGGCGGGCTCTTTCTCGCCCCAGCGCATGAACGCGCGGATAGCGGTAGGTGCGGTGTAGAATACAGTTACGCCGTAGTTTTCGACAATCTGCCAGAAGCGGTTGCGGTCGGGCCAGTCGGGCGCGCCCTCGTAGATCACCTGGGTCGCCCCGTTGGCCATCGGCCCGTAGACAATGTAACTGTGGCCGGTCACCCAGCCGACATCGGCCGTGCACCAGAACACGTCTTCCGGCTTGAGGTCGAACACCAGCTTGCTGGTGGCATATGTACCCACCATGTAGCCGCCGGTGGTATGGATAATCCCCTTGGGCTCACCGGTGGTGCCGGAGGTATAGAGGATATAGAGCATATCCTCGGCGTCCATCCACTCCGGCTCGCAGTAGTTGTCGGCTTCCTGCATCAGGCGATGGTACCAGTGATCGCGGCCTTCCTTGACCCGCAGCGGGAAATCGCCGCGCTTGACAATCACCACATGCTCGATCGAGGGCGTGTTGATCAGCGCGAAATCGGCGTCATGCTTGAGCGGGATAATCATTCCTCGCCTGAAACCGCCATCGGCCGTGATCAGCAGCTTGGCCTCGGCGTCGTTGATCCGCTCGGCCAGCGCCTCGGGGCTGAACCCGGCGAAGACCACCGAGTGCACGGCGCCGATCCTGGCGCAGGCCAGCACGGAGATAATCAGTTCGGGGACCATCGGCAGGTAGATCGCCACCCGATCGCCTTTCCTGATGCCAAGGCCTTTGAGCGCGTTGGCGAACTTGTTGACCTCGCGGTAGACATCCCAGTAGGTCAGCGTGCGTTTCTCGCCGGGCTCGCCCTCCCAGATCAGCGCCGCCTTGTTACGCAAGCCGTTCTTTACGTGACGGTCGACACAGTTGTAGCAGGCGTTGATCTTGCCGCCGACGAACCACTTGGCGTCGGGGGGATTCCATTCGAGAACCTTGTCCCATTTTTTGTACCAGTCCAGTTCCTCGGCGAACTCGGCCCAGAAAGCCTCGGGGTCCTTGTCCGCTTTTTCGTAGATATCCGCATCCGCCGCATTGGCCTTGGACCGGAACTCCTCGGAGGGCTTGAATACGCGCCCTTCCTCGAGCAGAGTATCGATAGTTTGGGGATTCTGTTTGGAGGAATCTGACATCGCATACTCCTTAGCGTTACTGGAAAAATCAACCGCGCCAGTTGACTATGAGTTTGAAGCTGATTTTCAACTTATGGGCAGATGCGGTTCGGGTCAAGAGATAAGCCGATAATCCCACATCAAAATTGAAAATGCTATAAACTAGAATTTAATAGTTTGGCTTTCGGGTTTATCAATCGGCTTACCTTATAGCGTAGTCGACAAAAAAAAAACTTCTAATACTGCCGGCCACCAATGCCCCGGCAACAGACGGCAAGGTTAAGAGTTGCCAGGGTAATAACTGCAGGGCCTGCTGGAATAAAGATATTAACGGAAATTATTATCGCGAGAGAGCCAGTGGTACAGTGAGTTTCACGAAAAGAGCCCGCTGGTCTTCTCGGAATACAGGCACAAGCAAATCATCAAAGGTGTCAAAGCGGTCTGCTGTATACGCGATATAAAGCGCTCCGAACGGTGGGGCGAAACGCCAGCCGAAAAGTCCATAAATATAATAACGGTTGTTTCTGTTATTGGCCTGGGTGAAAAACCGCAGGTAAAGATCAGGCGTAAAATTATAATCTACAGACAGCACATGTTGCACGGTGCTCCGTTGGCGTGGATCTGGTGAAAGGCTTAAATGCTGGAATCGGTACCCCAGAGCAAGGTTATCCCGGGGCTTGAAGCGCGAGCGGAGTGTCCACAACTCGAGGTCTGAATCGAAGTTTCGTCCCCGCTGGTAAAGAAGCATATAAGAGTTCCACTGCTGCAGGTTGTAGCCGCCCCCAAGCATAACTGTATGGTTGTGGTAGCGCTTCTCGAACAGTTCGGTACGGTAGTTGTTGAAAAATGCTGCCGTCCACTTATTGCTGAAAGTAACTGATACATGCTGGGTAAATTTCACATTTCGCAACGCTCCACTATGGCTCCAGAATATGTTGTTTTGAGAGACAAAATGAATATTTTCCACATGGTGTTTTCTTACCCACCACCTATAGAGGACATCGCTGCCCAGCTCGCGGCGATCATCATCCGGAATAAAACCCAACGCGTTGATATTGTCGCGGAAACCGGGATCGATGTTGGTAAATCGCAAGTTGTAGTGATAAATGTCAGTCTCACGGGCGGCACGCAGGAAATAGGCATTGGTGAAATTGCCACCACTCGAAGGAAAACTGCCCACAAATTGCGAACTCACTTTAACATTTGAGGGTAGATCGATAGTGGCATCTGTGCTAAAGGCCCTATTGTAGCCGCCGCGGAACGTTCTATCCACAGCCAGAAGTCCTATGTTTGAAGTTCCTAACACGTCTCGCTGAAGCCTAAGAGCAGAGGTAACTGAAGAGGGGTTCCCACTCATGGGACGCTCTCTTGCGGAAAGCACAGAATAATTATATTTGCCCGCACGTCCGTTTGTTTTTACCCCATAATCTATATCTCCTATCCGCTTGGAATAAAATACTTTTATAGGGTTGTCAAACAGTTCCGCCCCCTCGATAAAATAAAGCCTCTTCTCCGGGAAAAAGGTCTCGTAGCGGGTGAGGTTGATCACTTCCTGGTCGGCCTCGACAGTGGCGAAATCCGGGTTGTAGGTCAGGTTGCCATTAGCAGTTGTCCCGAGGTTGAAACGCAGGTCCGCGCCTGTTATCATCTCGGTTCCCCCGGAAGAGTATATGGTTTTTCTGCCGGCAGATGGCGTATTTGCATTCAGGGATACGATGTAAGGATAAAGCGAGGCAGAAAACCTCTTCTTGAACCCGGAGAGACCAACCAGATCACCGAAGCTGGCAACCTCCGAGACCCTGTCCGTCTCACTCCAGAAGCTTTCCTCAAAATAGTCAGGATAATTCCTCCTGAAATTAACCCCCCACGGACGGTCCGAACTTTCAGGGAATCGGATCTCGCTCACCGGAATGGCTATTTCAGCTCTCCAACGATTTTTTCCCTCTTTCGCTGCCACGGTCCATGAGCCGTCCCAGGTTTTATCGATTGAGAGACCGTCCTCACCGATCCTGCCATCAGCTTGCGTGCCGAGAGAATTGGTGGAAAAGTAGTAGCTGTCCCGTCTGCTGCGGAAGGTATCGAGATAAAAAGTCACAGCATTGTCCAGGTCCATGTTGCCGTCACGGCGGGTAATCCGCGAATTGGCTGCTTCACCAGTTGGGTTGGAGCAGCAGCAGGCTACATAGATAAATTTATCATCATAAGCCACAGCCACCCTGGTCGTCGCCTGAGCTGGTTTACCTAGATCTGGATTAAGCTGATAGAAATCACTCTGCCAGTCGGTGGTCTGCCAGAGAGCATCATCCAGCAAACCGTCTATGACTGGTGGTTTTTCTGCCTTGACGGCTTTTATCCTGCGCACCTGCGGCGCGGTCTGTACTGTTGCATTCAAAAGCAAGAAAGAGTAACTGATGGTGAGAAAAATCAGTGCGGGAACAATTTTATTGGTCAACAAAGAAATTCCCCTGAGAAGAACTCCGGTTTTGAGAGAATAATTATGGTCAAAAGGACAATTTCATTGGGCGTTCAATCCAAAACAGCATTCATTATTTATGTGCCGTATCCCTGAGATATTATTCCCAAATTAGGGGAAATATGGATATTATTATCATTTTCACCATGCGGATGCCATTGTTTGGTGCGACTCGTGGAATGCGTGGTTTTCCTTATATTTAATACTTTAGGCCGGTTTCGAAAACAACTTTCAATCTCTATATGGGGAATCCGGGATAAGAAGCTAAATCGATTTTTGGTTACCGGTATTGGCTCTTTTGGAATCAGCAAGCTACATTTTCTTCGCGGGCAGGGGACTGGTAAAACTGTAATACCTTGCCAGCCAACCGGCAAGGAAATCCTCGTCCTCCAGGTGCGATTACACCAGCGCGGCGCACTCTTTCATCATCTCTCAGCGTCCCTCGTACAGGTTGCGCCCGGCTACCAGCGCCTCGATCTTGCGGTCGGCGATAGACCTCCCCAGCATCCAGAACCCGCAGTCCGGGTTGACATACGCTATCCGCTCGGGGCCGAGCACTTTGGCGGCTGCCTCGATCCGGCGGGCGATCTGCTCCGGGGTTTCGACAACGGTCGATTTGATATCGATCACGCCGATCCCGTAGCGCACCTCCGAGTCCGCCTCGGCGAGATGTTTCAGCTCATTCGGCGCCCGGTGGGCCGCCTCGACCAGGATGTGGTCGGCCGCCAGCATGCCGATAAATTTCACGAGTTTTTTCCAGCGGCCCTGCTGGATTGTCTGACCGCCGTAGTTGCCGAAACAGAGGTGGATGGCCGGAACGGTCCGGACCTCGGCCAGCACCATGTTGATACACTCGGCGGCCCACCCGGCGTCCTCCGGGTGCCCGGTGATATTGGCTTCGTCGATCTGCACAGCGTCCGCCTCGATATCTTTCACCTGCGCAGCCAGGATTTCCGCCAGCGCCCGGCAGAGTTTCTCCGGCGAACCGTAGTGGTTATCCAGCAGTGTTTTGCAGAGCATGTGCGGTCCGGTAAGCGTAAATTTGAACGGGCTGGCCGTCAGCCGGCGCACGCTGCTGCAGTCGGCGGGCAGGTCGAGCGTACCCTCGGTCAGTTCGCTTTCTACCACAGCGCTGGGCCGGGCGCGGAAGCTCATTCCCTGCTGATCGGCGAATCTTTTACTATCCTCGCGCGTAATTTGATCACGGACTCCGCCCAATGGCCTGACGAAATACTCGATCATCCCGTTGGTTTCGGGATGGTTGACATCGAAGCGGTACAGCTCGCCGTCCACCACCAGGTCGATCCCGGCGTTCTCCTGGGTTTTGAGCACCACGGCGGTGGCGTCGCGCAGCGCGCCCGCCCCCGGCATCGCGGCCAGCCAAGCCGGCAGGGGATAACTGCCCACCAGCGTGGTTCTGATTCTGGGACCCATTGCGCATCTCCGTTACATATTTACCGGCCAGTATCAGAGCGGCCGAACTTACCGCCTCGATCGCAGGACTAATCATAGCCGGTGGGAAAATACCTGTCAACCGGACCGAAAGTGGGAAACCCGCCAAACAGTTTTAAAAGTCGCCGGTTTATATTATAATGAAAACTGGTCCTTCGAGGGCAGAATTGTCTCATATCAGTCGAACCGGAACAAACATTGCGCGGCCGGCTTAATCCCGCCCGCCTGTATCCCGTCTGGATGGCCCGGTTCCGGCCGTATTTTCGAGCTCTCAGGTTTTTACACGAACAGCTTTCCCCCGGGTAAGCCATGAAGAAGAAACAAATCGCCGAAAGTCTCGACCGCCCGGATTATCTCAGCCAGCTCAAGAGCGGGGAGCTCGAATACTTTCACCTGATAATCCAGAAGCTGGCCGAACACGACTACCAGGGCATGAACCAGGTCGCCAAGCTTGAGAAACTCGATCTCGGCCCGGTTTACAAGGTGCTGGAAGATAAAACCATCCGGAAGCTGCAGAACAACGAGACCATGCGCTGCTACGAGTTCAGCCTGCTGATCGACATGTTCGGCGGCAAAGGCAGGGGCAGCGGAGTTGAGGCTGCGGACAGGGACGCCCCGGAGGTCGATGAGGACAAGCTGCGTACGATCTATCTCGAGCTCTCCGGGATGAGCTTCAGCAACAAGCAGGCTGAAAAAATCATCTACTACTTAAGCCTCTGGAAACTGGACCACTTCTATACCTACATTTTCGACCGGGGCCTGCGCGCCTATTTCAACGAGC
Organism: Candidatus Glassbacteria bacterium; assembly: GCA_019456185.1. Taxonomy (NCBI): domain Bacteria; phylum Candidatus Glassiibacteriota; species Candidatus Glassiibacteriota bacterium. The sequence goes on from VRUH01000036.1 coordinate 21,962, forward strand.
GTTACGAGCAGCTTACCGGCAAACAAGACTCCGATCTCGATATCCACGAAATAATTAACGAGGTTTCCATCGCGGAAGTCCTTGAAGAGGAAAAACTGCTCGAGGACTATGTATTCGACGCCAGCGGCGGATCACTTTCCCAGGAGGGACTCAAGGAAGGCCTGCAGATCGAAAAGACCGGCAGGGAGGAGGCCGAAAAACTGTTCGTCAGGCTATCCAAGCTGCTGCAAAGGAATCCACTGGACCAGCGCGCCGTTGCCAAGGCCATGAAGGACCTGCACATGGACCGGCGGATCAAGATGATCGAAGGCTCGGGGATCGCCGGTCTCCGCGATTACCTGCAGACGCATGCCGTGGAGGGCGCCGGCGCTGTCATGCGACGGTTCGGCTTCGCCCTGCCGGAAGCCCTGGATGAGAGCGACCGTGAGGATGCCCTGCGCACGATCAACGCCTCCCTGCTCTCCCAGAGCCAAAGCTTTGAGAAAGGCCTCCATTTCCTGCGCTGGGAGGGAGTGCTTGACCACGAGCTGATTATCGAGGAAGGTCACTGCTACACGGTCCATGGCGACTCTCTGCTGCTGATGATCCGCCCGATCGAGGAAGTGGAGCATTTCCTCTACGGCCTTTACCCGCTGACTCCCGATCGCAACCGCTTCATCGTTACTTTCCTCCGCCATTATCTGGAACAGGAACAATTCAATCGGGCCGCAAGCGCCGTAATCAAACATTACCTGGATCAGTTGACCGGCCCGGTTAGAAATAGCAACGCCATCCGAACCGGAGTGCTGGCCCTGCCTGTGGTCTTGATCGTGGCAATCATGGTCGGCTGGATTTATACCCTGACCCTGGGAGACGTGGGCGAGGGAGTGATGCTTGCGGTGGCGATCTTGCTTTTCGGCGAGGCGATTGCCGCGCGTAACGGATTCAGCATGGAAGTGCGGGCGGAGAACAACGAGGCGATTCCCGATTACGCCAGCCGCGAACAGGGGGTGCTCAAGCTGGGACCGATGGTAAGTATCAGGAAGGGCAAGGAGGCTGGCAATGTCCGCTAGTCAGCGCACCTTCAGCCGCAGACCCCTCGTTTCATCCCCAATCCTCCAGGCCATCGTAATTTCCGTATCCTGCTGGCTCAGCGCCCCCCGGGCCGCTGTACTCGAACTCGCCGTGCTGGACAACATCACCGGCGCGCCGCTGGCCTGCCGCGTGATGATCCGTGGCGCGGACAGCAGCTGCGCCGTTCCTCCCGGCGCTTTCACCCTGGAGATCGGTCCTGACGTGTGGTTTGCCTCCGACGGCACTGAGCAGCTTTCCCTGCCCGAAGGCCGTTGCGAACTGCGGGTCGAGCACGGCAAGGAGTACGTTCGCTTTCGCCGGTGGCTGGAAATCCCGGCACAGGATACTTTACGCCACACTCTCCGCCTGGAGCGCTGGATCGACATGGCGGGACGCGGATACCTGGCCGCCGAAAACCATCTGCATCTCGAAGCGCCGGAGGTGGCGGCATGGTGCGCCGCCGAAGGCCTGGATTTCGGAACCAGCCTGCAATGGTGGAACCGCCCTCGATGGGGAGTGCCCGAGGGGCCGGGCCACGCCCATTCAATCGCCGCGGCGGGACGGGAAATCCCGGTGACAATCTACGACGCCGAGCTGGAATATAACTGGGGAGCCCTTTACATAGTCGGCCTGCCCAACCCGTTCCCGTTCACCGACAACCCCGCCATGCCCAACCTGCCGGCGGCCCTCTACAGCTCAGGGCTGGGCGCGCTCAACTGCTACCAGGGGGGATGGTCGCCGGAGGTGCTGCTGGACGCGGTGGTCGGCGCGGTGGACGTGGTCAACGTGGTCAACAACAATTTCCACCTGCACAAGTTCATGCCCCGCTCCCAGTACTCGAACCTGCTGGAAGTCCCCGGGTTTCCTGTATATCCCGATACGCCCGAGGGAATGATGCGGATGAATCTGGAAACCTACCACCGGCTGCTCAACTGCGGTCTCCGCCTGGCCGCCGGAGCCGGGACGGCAACCGGGGTCAAGGCCAGCCCGCCGGGGTACAACCGGGCCTACATCCGGGCCGACAGCAGCGACGGGGTACAGGGCATGCTCGATGCCTGGCGCGCGGGACGGAATTTCGTCACCAACGGGCCGATGATATTTCTTTCGGCAGGAGACAGTGTGCGGCCGGGTGACGAGATCGCGTTGGGTAAAGACGGCGGGACTGTTGCGTTCAGCCTGGGCGCAACCAGCGACTGCCCGCTCGGCCGGGTCTGGCTGGTAGTCAACGGCGAACTTGCCGGAGAGCTTGAAACAGGCGAACGCACCAGGCGCGCGGCGGGGGAAATCGAAATCGAATTCAATCAAAGCGGCTGGGTCTGCGCGGTCGCCACCGACTCGGACACCCTGCTCAGCGAACAGGAGCTGGCCCGCTACGACGGTCCGTCGGGACCATACACCGTGCGCGGCAGCAGCCATCGCTACGCCCACACCAGCCCGATCTATGTCACGGTGAACGGAGCCCCGATTGCGGTTGAACGTTCGATCCGCCAGGGCCTGGCGATGCTCGATGCGTTCGAGGTTTTCTGCGGACTAAACTGCGGACCCAACTACCTCGAAGAGATGCTGACCGCTATCGAGCGCGGCCGCCAGTACCTGCTCTCCCGGCTGGAATAAAAGTCCCCTCTTGAGAGGGGTGTCCCCCGATGAAATTGGGGGACGGGGTGTGTTAATCCGGGCGACGCATGCGTCGCCCCTACAGCATATCAATTCTTCAGGTATTCCTCCAGACCGAACAGCTCGACCGCATTCTGCCGCAGGATCAAGCTGGCAACCTCCAGCGCCTCGGCCTCGGTCATGTAACCCTGCATCACTTTTTCGGTCAGGGTTTCTGCCACCACCCTGCGCGCCATTTTGGCGTGGACGTAAGTCCCCTCCGGAAACAGGTAATCGCCGCCGAAAGCCAATATTTTATTCGCCGGAACCGTCTCCAGCCACTGGTGCAGCCACAGCCCGGTGCTCGTGGGTGTCCACCAGCCCGATTCTGTCGACTTCCCGGCTGATCCGCTCGAACAGCGCCGGGTCCAGACTTGGAATTGATCTTAAACCGATTGCGGCGGTTCCGGTCCGCTCCGGGAGCTAAGGGTTTTCGATAATCCCGCGTCGATACTGAACCTGCCCGGCCCGGCCAGCATCAGGCCGCCGAAGACGAACACCAGTTTCAGCGGGTGGCTGAAACGCTCGAACCCGTCGCCGCCGGTGATATGCATCGTCGATGCGGTCACCATCGTGCAGAACAGCAAAAACGCCGCCCCCCTCGAAAACAGACCGACCGCCAGTAGCAGGCCGCCGAAAAACTCGCTGAACGCGGCCATGAATCCCCAGAATACCGGCGCAAACCCGATCCCGAACACCCCTATCGCCCCGCCCACTTTCTCCCACGTCTCCACCCCACCGGTAATTTTGGGCCATCCATGCATCATGAACAGCACTCCGACGCCAACTCTGATCAGCAGAAGTCCGTGGTCGCGGTAGCGATCCAGAAACGAACAGGTCGGGTCCATCGCGTCTCCTCCGCTTGTGGTTAAGCTGCGAGAAAAACGAAAACCGAATATCAGCTTCCGCTTAATTATATAGCCGCCGGAGGTGAGCTGTCCAGCCTGAAAATGAATACTTGTCTCGGAAGAGAAATCAGCTGGAAAATCGCTGGTAATTGCTGCTGCGCTCGAATCCCTCGATTTTGAACAGGGGATCGCTTCCCACCAGGCCTTTCAGTTCCTCCAGCGGGATCCCGCAGTAGAACACTGGCTTAAGCAGGCCGGGGTTGCCGTCCACTTCACCCAGCAGACCCGTTCGCCAGCGGGGATCGGACATCACTTTCCGCGCCACGCCCGTACCACTGTAAAGCCGGATACAATTGCTCACGCCCACGGTGTCAGGCTCCGCGCGCCGAAGGGTATCCAGCTCCCGGCCAACCTCATCGGGAGTCTGGCCGGGAAAGCCGCACAGGTAGTCCACGGCCACCCTGACGCCATACTCTTTAGCCAGGGAAATCGCGCGGGCAGCCCGCGCCGGTTCATCGGGTGCGCCGCTGGGATAGGTCAGCGTGACCAGGCTCGCCCCGGTATCCGCCAGGCCACGGAACAGCTCGCGGTCAAACGGGGCCGTGCGCATGTAGAGCGCCCAGTCGAAACCCAGCCGGGCCCGCTCCATTTCCGCCAGCAGGGAGTGGCAGTAATCGAGGTCCTGATTGAATTCCGAATCGCAGAGGTGGAATTTCCGCACTCCCCCCTCGGCCATCGCCTCCAGCTCACGCACAACCGCCCGGGGTTGCCGGAACACGACTTTCCGGCCGGCCTCGGCGCAGAACGGACACGCACCCCGGCAGCCGGTCTGGGTGCGGAACCCGCCGACCGCCCCCTCGCCCAGGTAGCGCTCGTAGTCCACTCCTTCGCTGCTGCGCGCGGGGCTCGAGTCTCCGGCCAGCCATCCGGGATCGCTCCAGCCGTCGAGCACGCTACCCGCGCCCGGCGGGTCACCGTTGTCCAGTGAGTCCAGCAGCCCCGGCAACACTCCTTCGGCGGGTCCGTCCACTCCCCAGCGCGCACCGAGATATTGAATGATTTCCTCCGGCGCGAACGAAAAGCCCGCGCCGCCGGCAACCACCGGTACACCGAGGCTGTCCAGCAACTCCACGACTGCGGCGATCTCATCGAGGAAGAACAGGTTGTTGTGGCAGATCGCGCTGTCGATATTGCGGACGGTGATCCCGGCCAGGTCCGGACCGCAGTCATCCACCGCGGCCCGGACGTCCGCATCGGTGTCCGCGGCGAAGGTCAGGTCCAGCAGCCGGCAGTAGTGGGAAGCGCCTTCCAGCGCAGCGGCCAGGTACTCCAGCCCCAGGGGCGGCACAGGCGGTTCGGTGTAGCGGTTGGGGTTTATCAGCAGGATTCTGGCCACAACGTTTAACTTTCACAACTTCAGGTGATTTTCCCAGCCGAGCCGCTCAGCAGCAGCCAGAGGAAAAACGGGCCGCCCAGCAGGGCGGTGATCACGCCAACCGGGATCTCCACCGGGGCGATCAGCGTGCGGGCCAGGGTGTCGCAGAGGGTGAGGAACCCGCCGCCGAACATGATCGCCGCAGGAGCCAGCCGCCGGTGGTCGGGGCCTACCAGCAGGCGCACCATGTGCGGGGCCATCATCCCCACGAACCCGATCGGGCCGCAGATACTGACCACCGCGGCCACCATCAGGCTGACCACGCCGAACACTACCTTGCGCACCCGGCGGACATCCACTCCCCGGCTGGTGGCGATATCCTCGCCGACGGTGAGCAGATTGAGTTCGTGGGCCAGCGCAACAATCACGATACCGCCGCCGATGGCGAACGGCAGCAGGTTCAGGGCAGGGCCGAACCCGACAACCCGAATCCCGCCGATAAGCCGGCGCAGGATATTGAAGCTATTGGTGAAATCGCTGATATACTGGACCAGCAGGATCAGACTGGAGAAGAAGAAGCTGACCGCCACGCCGGCCAGCAGCATCCCGCCGGTGGTGAGCCCGCTCTTGAGCCGTGACAGCGAATAGACAAACCCCATCGCCAGCAGCGCCCCGGCGAACGAGGCCGCAGTCTCGCCGCTGAAACCGAACAGGGTGAATCCCATGCCGAGGCCCACGTACAGGCTGGCGCCCAGCGAGGCCCCGCTGGCGACTCCGAGGGTAAACGGCGTGGCCAGCGGATTGCGGAACATGGCCTGGAACGCCAGCCCTCCCGCGGCCAGCGCCGAACCGGCCAGGAACGAGGTGACCACCCGGGGGACCCTGATCCGCCACAGGATCTCGCCATCGACACCGGCCGAGGACGGATTGAACAGTGCGTCCAGCCCCACGGGGTGCGGGCCGACCAGGGGCGCAAGCAGAGCCACTGCCAGGCTGGCGATAATCACTGTCCAGAAAGCCAAGCGCCCGCTCATCGGCCGGCCTCCCCGGGACGGATAAAGGGCAGTTCGGAACCGGGCTGATGGATAAAGGTGAACCCGGTGCCGTAGATTTCCCGCAGACGGCGCTCGTCGAGCAGCTCTCCCGGAAGCCCGTCGAACACCACCCGTCCCCCGGCAAGGGCGACAGCCCTGCTGCATTCTGTCAGGGCGCTGTTGAGGTCGTGGGTGACCGCCAGGATCGTTTTGCCCTGCAGGCGGTTAAGTTCGCCCAGCAGACTGCGGACTTCCACCTGGTGACGGTAATCCAGAAAGGTGGTCGGCTCGTCGAGCAGCATGATCTCGGCGCCCTGGGCCAGCGCCGCGGCGATAAGCACTTTCTGACGCTCGCCGCCGCTGAGCGTGTCCACCTTTCGCTCCCGAAGGTGTTCCACGCCTGCCCGGGTCAGAATCCCGGCCAGCATCGCGCGGTCCTGTTCACTGGGGCCTGAAAAGGCGGACAGGTAGGGATAGCGGCCCATGGCCACAAATTCTTCCACGCTGAACGGCAGCGCGCGGCCATCGAGCTGGGGCACATAGCTGACCCGGCGGGCAAGTTCGCGTTGATTATACTCTTCCAGCGGTTTCCCGAAAATTTCGATCCGTCCTCTGCCCCCGCCGAGAACGCGGTTGAGGCAGCGCAGCAGCGTGGTCTTGCCGGCTCCGTTGGGTCCGACTATCGAGATATACTCGCCGGCGCCAGCGCTGAAGGAAACTTCGCGCAGGATCTGGTTGCCGCCCAGCTCGATGCCGAAATTAGTTACCGTAACCGCCGGTGTGCTCATTAGCGTATCCTGTGTCATTCCCCGGCCGGCCAGTCGGCTCCGGGGTGGATCGCGCGGGCCATGTCCTCGGCCAGCAGGATAAACCGGGGGCCGGGACGAACCGCGTAGCCGGTGACAAAAACATGGACGTTGCCCTCATCCGCGGCGAGCAGGCCGGGCAGCTCGCTCCAGGCCTGCTCGAAGCGCTCACTGTCGATTCCGGTCCGGCCGAGATTGGGGATAACTTCGATGATAACTTCGGGGGCGAGCAGGTGCAATCCCTCGGCGCTGACAGCGGGAAAAGCGATTGTCCGGCCGCGGTAACTGTTGGAGCCTCCCGCGAGTTCCACCAGGTCGTTGTAAAATCCGTCGCTGCCGGCGATATACGTATTGGACAGGTCGCCGGCGGACAGGTTGCGGCCCAGCACCACCAGCACTTTAGGACGACCCCTGTTTTCAACCCGGCCGCGGATAGTATCCATCCGCGCCTGGAGATTCTCCAGCAGACCGGCAGCCTGCTGCTCACGGCCCGCCGCCCGGCCGATCGTGGTGACGGACTCCAGGATACCGCTGATATCCCGGTGCTCCACAACCAGTACGGACAGGTTGAGTTCACGGAACATCTTCCCGGACGAGGTTTCCTGCTCGGAGAGGATCACCACCAGGTCCGGCTGCAGGGACAGGATCGCCTCGTAGCTGGGGTCCAGATAACCGCCCACCTGGGGCCGAGTGGCGGCCTCGGGAGGATAGTCGCAGTAGCGGGTCACGCCGGCGACCTGATCCCCCGCGCCTACGGCGAAGAGGACCTCCGTGATACTCGGCGCCATCGAGATAATCCGTGCGGGCCGCTCCTGCAGCTCCCGGATGGCTGTACTCCGGCCTGGGGCTGACGGGCCGGTCCGCATGCGCAGCACGATCGGTGCGATAAGGGCCGCAAGCACGACCAGGGCTGCGATTACCGCCCGGCGGTTCTGCAACAGGTCGCCTCCGTCAATTGCGGACTTGAAACAGACATAACGGTTAACGCTTCACTTGCGCTGTTTGCCTCGGGAGCGCCTGGCCTTGCGGGTGGGAAAAGAGAGCGTGAATGTGGTGCCCCATCCCAGCCTCGTCTTGACTGATATCGTTCCGCCCATTGCCTCGACAAACGAGCGCGACAGCGACAGCCCGACACCCATCCCCTCGTTTATGTGGCTGCCTTTGGTCTTAGTGCTGAAAAACGGCTCGAAAATATGGGGAAGAACTTCGTCGTCGATACCCGGGCCGGTGTCGCTGATCCACAGTTCCGTTGCCGACGCCGTCCGGGTACAGCCGATCGTGAGTCTTCCGCCCAGGGGCATCGCCTGCAGTGCATTGAGAATCACGTTATACAAAACCTGGGTAAGCTGGTTGACACTCAGGCTGAGCTGTGGCCCCGGAGCGGTGATTTCGTTCTTCACCTCGATTTTGCGCCGCTGCACCTGGGTCTGCAGCATCTTCAGGACGTTTTCCGTATGTTCGCCCAGATCGACCTTCCGGACCTCACTGGCCGAGGGCCGGTAGAGGTTGTAGAGCTGGGCAACGATCCCCGCCACCCGGTCGATCTCATGGTCCATCAGCTCCACGTATGCATAGTCGTCGCTCTCGGCCGGGACCGCAGATTTGAGAATATGCAGACTGTTCTTGATTGCACCCAGCGGGTTGTTGATCTCGTGGGCCACGCCGGCGGCCAGTCTGCCGGCGGCAGCCATCTTTTCAGAGTGGATCAGCTGCCTGCGCAGCTCCGTATTAAGAATGAAATCGTCGATCAGATTCCCGGCGTGGTCGATCAGATCCTGCTCGAACGGCAGGAAGACGATATCATCACTGGAGGCGCAAAGCCTGAGAAAACCCCGATTGACTCCGGCGACTTCAAGTGTCCTTTCAAGGCAGTCGGCTCCTTTTTTGTGCCATTCGGCGGTCACCCACTGCTGTCCGTCCAGGTTGATAGTCACCCGTTTGTGCTCCCGGTCGTGCAGGGCCTCGACAATAATCCGGGCGCAGGCCGCCATCGTTTCTTCGAGAGTATACTCCCTGTCGAATTCCTGGCGGATATTGTAGAGGCAGGTCAGCTCCCGGAGGCGTTCCTGCAGGCGCTGCTCGGATTCCTGCAGAGCGGCAACGCTTTCCAGAACACGTTCCTCCAGGCTGTCGCGCTCGCTGCGAAGGTGGCGCTGGATTTCCTTGAGCTCGGTGATATCATGAGCGATAACCTGGACCGACGGGATATCCTTGCTGTAATGGTAGGGCTGGATGTTGACCTTGAACCACGTGTTGGCGCCGTCCAGGGTCGCGTTGTAGATAACGTTGATTTCCCGGTCTTCTTCGATAGCCCGCCGGACATGTTGCAGGTGACGGGCGGCCTGGCGGGGAAGAATCAGCTCGTCGAGAGTTTTGCCAATTATTTTTTCGGGAGCCTGTCCCAGATACGCCGCGGCCATGTTATTGCACAGCAGCACCCGGCCCTCGGCGCTCAACAGGTATATCGAAACACCGGCGTTATCGATCAGCAGGCGATAGCGCTCGCTGCTTTCTTTCAGGGCTTTTTCCGCCTCGACCTGCTCGCTGATATCCGTAATAACAGCCATACTGGCCTTGAACCCGCCTTTGTCGTCCAGGATCGGACGAGGCGATATCCAGACCGGCTTCCGGCTCCCGTCGGCGCAGACCAGCTCCACCTGGTAGCGATGGAGCCTTTCGAGTTCACCCTTTCTGCGACTGTCGTATTGCCGGACGAGTTCCTCCCGGTATTCCTCGGCGATAAAATCCGTAAAGGGGCGGGAATACCATTCTTCGTGACAATATCCGGTCAGACGGCACAACGCGTCGTTGACGTAAAAAACATTCATGTTTTGATCCGAAAGACCCAGACCCTCGTTCATCGCTTCAACTACCGTGCGGTAGAGTTCCTCGCTTTTGGCCAGTTCGGCCGCCGTGTTCCGACGGGTTTCTATCTCCCGCTCGAGCTGCTTGTTGGCTTCGCTGATCTGCCTTGTCCTTTCATCGACCAGCTTTTCAAGATGCTGCTTATACTGGGAGAGTTCTTCCTCGTTGCGCTGGCGGTCGGTTATATCCCTCAGTACGCCGACAATCCCCGTCACCGTACCGTCATCGTCAGTCTGCACCGCCCCGAGATCCTCGAACCAGACAGCCTGGCCCTCGGAATTGACCAGCCTGAACCGCGAGGGAAATTCCTCGCCGGTTTCCATGCTGCGGGCAAACTCCTCGATAATCCGCTCCCGGTCGTCGGAATGGATAAACTCCAGGAAGCTGTGGCCCTCCATTTCGCTGCGGGAAAACCCATAGATGGAGGCCTGGTCGCTGACGAAGGTCAAGGTTCCATCGGGAGTTGCCGAATAGATAACATCCCGGCTGGAGGCCGCCAGCCTGCGATAGATTTCAATACCGGCTTCAAGGTCGGATGGAGCGGGTTTGCTCATCACGGAGGCCTGTTTTCCGGTTTTTCCTTTTGGTTTTCCGGGTGTCATCGCTAGCGCGCCTGTTTCTGCCGACGATTACTGGAGCCGCAACCGTGTCCGGTCAGCTCTATCTGCTACAACAAAGCCCGGCGTGAGATTTTTTAAACTCCGGGCCGGGCTTTGTTCGTATTGGCGAGTATTTCCGCACCGTTTCCCCGGGGCGAACCTGGTGAATGTGCCGAAACACTGCTTCCGCTCAGGATTTACGTGGTTTTCGCCCGCGGCTCTTTCGTGGAGCCGGATTGTGGTGGAGATTGCGGATCATATCCATCAGGGTATTCATGTCCACCGGCTTGGCCAGGCATTCGTTGGCTCCGGACTCCCGCGCCCGCTGAAACATCATTTCATCCGGGTAGCCTGTGACGACAATAATCTTGACCTGTTCGCCGTTATCGCGGTTCTTGAAATCCCGGCAGACCCTGAATCCATCGATACCCGGCATTACCAGGTCGAGTACGAGCACGTCGGGTTCGAACTCGCCGATCAGACGTCCGGCTTCATATCCATCCCCGGCTTCCTTGACATTAAAGGCCGTTTCTTTCTGCAAGGCTCCGACCAGGCTCCTGCGGAAAGACTCTTCATCATCCACCACCAGTACTTTGATCGGAGAAAGCTTATCCGTCGTGGGCAGGGGGAAACCGCGTTCCTTGAGAAACTCGATCACGTCCTGGCGGCGGAAGCGTTTGTGCCCGCCGGGTGTGGTTGCAAACTTTATCTGCTTGCGAAAACACCACGACCTGACAGTGTCGGGCGATACGCCGCACAACTCGGCGAGTTCTCGCGGTGTCAGCAGGTCTCTCATCGTAAACACCTCGGGCAAAAGGAATAAAGGCAACACACTTCGTTATAACCTGAAAAACCGTTGCCTGTCAAGAGACAAAGTCCCTCTCACCGCCTCCGCCTCCGCCTCCGCCTAACTCTATTCACGGACTTCCTGCGCATAAGATTCCCACAACGGTTTTCAGCAATTATACCCGTAAACAGTTTAAATATCAAATAAATATCCTCTGAAAATGGGAAAACCGGTGTGCTTTTTAACGAAATCCGGCAGCTATCGCGAGCCTGTTCCACTCCGGTCTGTCCAGGGAGCGGCCTGATCGTGGGCAATAATCTGACCCTGGGAGCGAAGTTCCCGCTGCAATACCGGGACAGGGCACTCGCCCACCTCGCAGTTGAATTCCAGGCAAATCGATGCGGCCGTGCCGGCGGCGTGTCCCATGATCATCCAGACCGGCTCCAGGCGCAGAGTGCCGTAGCCCACGTGGCTGGCCGAGACGCAGACCGGTACGAGCAGGTTCCGCATCCAGGTGGGGACCATGATACGGTAGGGTATCTGGTAGGGGCGGCTGGGCAGGATGAAAAAGCCCTCGCGCCAGCGGTACTCTCGCCGCACGGGGCCGGTGGCGTGGGAATCCATCGGGTAGCTGCCGATCCCGACCGCCTCGTTCTTGAGCGTATCGACCGTTGCGTCATGCTGGGTGAACGTCACCTCGCCGTGAAGGCGGCGGGCTTCGCGGACGTAGATCTGGAACGGCCAGTTGCCGTTGTCGGTGAACTCGTCGGCGGCCAGGCGGTAGCGGTCGAACTGCGCTCTCAGCTCCGCCGGGATACCGGGGTCGGTGCGCAAAAATTTCCAGAGGCCGAGGATATGCTCCCGGTGGGCCTTCTCGATTCCCGCCCTCTCCCGCCAGGTTCCCAGCGGGTAGCCCTGGCTGCCGCCGACCAGGTCGGTGGACAGCCAGCAATGACCGTAGTTGTTGAGGTCGTACTTGCGGTTGGGCAGGGGAGCGATATTGAGAAAATCGCGCGGAGTCAGCTCGCCACCGCTGCGAGGTGAATTCCTGCGCAGGCGGATGAACTCGCAGAGCACACGGTAGTCGCCGGGCTTATAGTTCTCCGGCTCGGGCCAGGGCACCGAGTTCTCCACGCTGTCGGTGAGGCAGAGACGGTAGTTGTAGGCCTGGATCAGGCTGTCGCCCTCGTGGGTGCTGCCGGGCAGGGGGAGACGGGTCTCGTGATGCTGGAACAGATGGCCGGCCAGGGATTCATCGAAAACCTCGCGGCCCTCGCGGCCGGTGTAGAACGGGCAGCCCGCCTCGGCGAACAGGTCGCCGGTGTAGGTCGCATCGATAAAGAAGCGTCCCTCGATACTGCGCTGGCTGCCATCGGAATTACGCCGCAGAAGAATCGAGTTGATCCTGTTCAGGCTGGCGTCGAGTTCGATCAGCCGCCAGGCGCGCAGTAGTTCCACCTCCTCATCGGCCAGCATCTTTTCGAACACCGCCTCGGCCACGTGCGGCTCGAACCGCAGGCCGTCGCGGCAAGCCGCGTACTGCGGGGAGGTTTCTCCGTAGGCGCGACGGTAATGGGCGGCTATCTTCGCAAAAACCTCGGCGCTGATCCCGCCGATAAAGTCCGGGTTGCCGGCATCGGTGTTGCCCAGCCCCGAAGCCATCATCCCGCCCACGCGGCTGTTGACCGCCACCAGGCAGACCCGCTCGCCCATGCGCGCGGCCGCCAGGGCCGCGGCAATCCCGCCGGGCGTGGCGCCGTATACTACTACGTCATAATCTTTTGGACCGGTACCGCGGACTGCGCAGGCGGATAACGCTGCAAGCACCGTAACCATGATTACGAACAGAAACCGCAAAGTACCTCCGGAACGTTAGTTCTGAAGTTAAAACCTCACCAGAACGACGATAAAAAGTATCAAATTCTTCTGATCCGGCCACAAGAAGCAAAAGCCCTCACCGCTTCCAAAAGCGCACTGCTCAAACCACTATCCGTCTTCGCAGCAGCCGCTCTGCCAGCGGCCACAGCACCGCCGCCCAGGCCAGACAGACAACAACGTTAATCCAGAGCCCCGAATGGAAATCGGCCAGGCAGAACGAGCGCATCAGTTCGACCACGTGGGTCAGCGGCAGCACGTAGCAGACACTCCTCAGCAACGGCGGCAACTGCTCCAGCGGGAACACCGCGCCGCAGAAATAGAACTGCGGGGTCAGCACGCCGGTCATGTAAAAATTGAAGTTGTTGATTTCGCGTACCTTGCTGGTAACTATTATTCCCATCAGCGCGTATATCGCGCCGGTGACGAACCCGGCGACCGGCACCAGCAGCGCCCACCACGAGTGCACCAGCCCGAACAGGGCGGTTACTCCCACCACGACCAGGCTGAACGCGGCGGCCTTTGACGAGACCCAGAGCGTCTCGCCGAGCATCATCTCGCCGAATGACACCGGACTGGCCAGGATGGCGTCGTAGATATGCTCGTACTCCATCCGCATGTATGTGCCGTAGGTGGTCTCGAAACTGGCCGACCACATCGGCGAAATCGCCATCATGCCCGGAGCCAGGAATACCGCGTACTCGACCCCGTCAACCAGGCCCAGGTACGCCGACAGACCCACGCCCAGGCCCAGAATGAAGAACAGCGGTTCCAGCACGGGCGGGATCATGTTCGCCAGCAGGAACTTGAAATACACGCGGCGGAACCGTTTCCAGACAGCCAGCACCCGTACCAGCCCGCTCGCAGGCCGGGCCAGCTCGAATCCACGATCAGGCGTCATCGAGCCTCCTGCCTGTCAGCTTGAGGAACACGTCCTCCAGGTCCGAGGGCCTCAGCGCGCCCGGCAGCACGCCTTCCCGGTAAGGAACCGCCGAGAAAGCCTCCTCGCCGCCGGCGTTGAAAAATACCCTGTCCCCGTAGCTCTCGTGCTCCAGTCCGCATTCCCGCCATGTTTCCCGCAGGTCCTTGTGATCCACTTCGAGCACCAGCCGGCTGAGATGGCGCTTGATCAGCTCGCGGGGCGCGCCCTCGTGAAGAATCCGGCCCTTGTCCATGATCACCAGGCGGTCGCAGAGCCGCTCGGCCTCGTCCATGTAATGGGTGGTCAGGATAACGGTCACGCCGCCGGAGGTCAGCTTGCGCAGCACGGCCCAGATCTGGTGGCGCGCCTGGGGGTCGAGACCGGTGGTGGGTTCGTCCAGAATCACCAGCCGGGGATAGTGGACCAGGGCGCGAAGAATTGTCAGCCTGCGCTGCATCCCGCCCGACAGCTCGCGGATCTGCGCGCCGCCCCGTCCCTCGAGCTCCATGAACGCCAGCAGCTCGTCCAGCCGCCCGGCCAGCGTGTGGAAGTCGATCCCGTAGTAACCGGCGTAGACTTCCAGATTCTCGCGGACAGTCAGCTCCTGATCCAGGTTGTCTTTCTGCTGGACCACGCCCAGCACCTGGCGCACGCGGCTGCCCTCGCGCGAGGGATCGAGTCCGAACACGCTCAACTCGCCGCCGCCGCGGGGGCTGAAATCGTAGAGCATCCGCAAGGTGCTGGTCTTGCCGGCGCCGTTGGGCCCCAGAATTCCGAAACACTCGCCCTCGCAGACCTCGAAATCTATGCCATCGACAGCGGTCACCTCACCGAAAGATTTCTCCAGCCCCCTGGCGACAATCACCGCGCGCTTTCCGCTCATCAGTTCACGTTCTCCTGCAATCTGCGCCGCTTTCACTCTTCCGTCACGTTCACCACGGCCACCCAGCGCCCTTCTCCCGGAGGAGCCAGCGGAACGTAAGGACTGGCGGCAGTAAGCTGCGGTTCTTTCCAGTGGAGATATTCGGCGTCAAACCAGCTCACTTCCAGCTCGGCGCCAACCGCGGCGCCCCCGGGGTCCAGCAGCACCTGCCCGCCGCCGGGGAACATCACCGCCCACTGCTCTCCCTCCACCGCCAGGCAATAGGCCTCGTTGGCGGCGCGGTCGCGAAGAAGGTTGTCGGCCACATGGCTGGAGAACAGGTCGAAGCGCTCCATCACCTGACGGATTCCCCGGATCGCCCGCCGGGCGTTGCTGTCCAGACCGATCCCGTGGCCGCGGCCGGTGGGACGGTGGAAGCGGGTGCCGGCGCACCCCGCCCAGACATTGCCCCAGAACCGGTCCACACCCAGGCGCGGGTCGAGCCAGTTGTCGCCTCCGCCGCGACGGGAATAGACCTTGGTGTTGTTGATCGGGCGCGGATTGGCCTCGATCCTTCGCCGCACGTAGGCCAGGGCGTCCTGATGGCGCTGGCCCTCCTGCCAGTTATTCTGGCTGATATCGATAAAGTCGTAGGTCTCGGGGTGGTCGATAGTGCGCAGGTGCCACTCGTGGCGCAGGTCCCAGGGGTCCCACATCTCGGTGGTGTACACCCGCCGTCCCGCCTGGCGCCCCTTGTCCTTGATATACCCGGCCCAGAAAGCTCCCCAGCATTCGCCGACCGAGGTCTCGTTGTCCATCGCATACAGGATATTATCGTAGCGCAGGCTGATCGAGAGCATTTTGTCGACAAACTTCTGCTGCCATTTCAGCACTGCCGTATTGTTGTCGCACCCCGGGGGCGTGCGGAAAAACGGGTTGTCCGCGGCCGTGGGGTGGCTGGTGTTCGCCGAGTCCAGCCCGCTCTCGGCGGCGGTGTAGTTGATATTGAGCGACGGGTTGAACGGGTTGAACCCGGTCCAGTTGTCGCGATAGTAGTTGAACGTGGCCCAGACCTCGATCTGCACGATCACGCCGCGCCCATGGGCGGCCTCCAGCAGACGGGCGAACCGGTCCCAGTAGCGGTCGTTGAACAGGTTCAGATCGTACTTGCCGCCCACTCTGGCGAACGGCCAGGGACGGGTGGAATCGCGGCTGGCCATCGTGTTGCGGATCACGTTGCCGCCGCAGGCCGTCAGGATATCCAGTTGGGTCTCGAAACCCTCGTACTGGAACAGATCGTCATCGGCCGAGCCGCCCAGCAGCAGGACCGGCTGGCCGTTGTACTCCCAGTAGCGGGAATCGACCGGCCAGGGCCTGATCCCCTGAGCGGAAGACTGTGCGGCACACACCAGCAAAGCCGCCGCCAGTGCCAGATACTTGATTCTTCCCTGCATTTGTTCCTCCTGGCGATCTGATTGCCGGTCTCAGTGGATTTTCCCCGCAGCCGCGATCGGCAGGATTTCCTCCACTTCGCCGCCGCGGACCAGGTGCAGAACCCGGTGCATGTTGACCGTGGTGCAGACGTGGTTGGGATAGACGTCCACCAGCTCACCGGACGACGGGTTCCATTCGCTTTGCCCGGTGCGGACATAGCCGTGCTCTTCGTTCATTTTCTCGCACTCGGCTTCCGGGTGCTGCTCGATCATGCCGAACCCCCGGCCGGCGATACCGGCGGCGTCGCTGAACGTCTTGCTGCCCCCGTCGATTATGGCCGTATCCGGCACCGAGGCGCTGACCACCCGGCAACGGACCCTGAGCGCGCAGTCGGCCAGTTCGCAGGCGCCGAGACTGTGGTAGTTGAGGTCGTTGAAGATATAGGTGCCGGGACGGATTTCAGTCAGGCCCTCGATCTCGTGGCTGCGCAGCGCCGTGGGCGTGCTGCCGCCGGAAACCACCTCGACATCCACTCCCGCCTGTCCGAACGCCTCGCGGGCAATCCCGATCTGCGCCGAGAGTTTCCGCAAAGCCTCGTCCGTGACCTTGCGGACATGGCCGGGGTAGAGCATGATCCCGCGCACCGGGACACCGCTCTCCGCTATCCGGGCCACTTTGCCGGCCAGGGAGTCGTCGAGCTGAAGGCCGGTGCGCCGTCCCCCGGAGTCCACCTCGACCAGGTAGCTGATTTCCCGGCGGCTGTCTCCCAGCGCATCGGCGGTGGCCTGCGCGTGCTCCGGGCTGTCGGTGGCCACGCTCACCCTGGCGCGCCGGGTGAGGGCCAGCAGATTGCGCCACTTGTGCGGCCCCCACAATGGGTAGGCCAGCAGGATATCCTCCAGCCCCGCGGCGGCCATCACCGCGGCCTCGGTCACCTTGGCGCAGGTAATCCCCACCGCCCCGGACTCGATCTGCCGCCAGGCCAGCTCGGGTATCTTGTGAGTTTTAATATGCGGCCTGAGCGCCAGCCCGTGCGCCTTGCAGTACTCTCCCATCCGCGAGAGGTTGCGCTCGACAACATCGAGATCGGCCCACAGCGCCGGGGTGTCAAGTTCATCAATATGCATTTTTTTACAGCTCCAGTCATTCTCGTATCAAAATATCTTCCTTGCTATCCTCCCCATCGCCGC
>VRUH01000037.1:0-266 GCA_019456185.1 Candidatus Glassbacteria bacterium
CATCCAGCGGCCGCCAGAACCACATCGGGTCCGCGCTATGCATCAGCACCGGCACTCCCAATTGTCCCGCCCGCTCGAAAACCCTGTCCAGCCTGCGGTCATCGACCCGGATCAACTCACCTGTTTTGTCTCTGACTTCCAGGCCCAGGTCCTTGAATATCTTCAGGCCCGCGCACCCTTTTTCCACCGCCCGTTCCAGTTCATCGGCCTGGGACGTATCCCAGCCGGGGTTGTCAAGACCGCTCCAGTCGAGGTTCATCAACTGC
>VRUH01000037.1:276-39185 GCA_019456185.1 Candidatus Glassbacteria bacterium
AACGCGTCCTGCCAGCCCAGCGTGATACTGCACTCGATCCCGCAGGCGTCCATCACCCGTACAGCCATTTCCGCCCATTGCGGAGCCGCATGGATATGAGCGTCAATTATTTTTACCGGTCCTGACATTACCGTTCTTTTCAGCGAAGAGGGTAAATTACTTACGCTTTCAGGACGTCCGGCTCCGGCTCGCCTTCCTGCTTGAGCCGCCAGAACAGATGGTGCGAGTCGATCCAGTCGAGATCACTGCCCTGGCGGCGCAAGTGGATAATATGGCTTGTCACCTGCATCACCTGCCAGATACTGTCCGGCGCTCCCTCCAGCTCAACTGTCCCGTGTCCCGGCAGCAGGACCTGCCATTTTGCCGCATCCGGGTCGTCGTGGAGTCTCCACAGGCTCGCCAGGTACTGGTCCCAGTTGCAATAGCCGGCGCCCATCCAGGCGTGACGGCCGAAATGGAGGACAATGTCCCCGCTGATCAATCCAGAGGTGCCGGCCCAGTCGAAACTGAAGCATGCCGAGCCGGGAGTGTGGCCCGGTGTGTGAATCGCCCGCAGGCTCAGTCGGCCGAAAGTAAGCGTATCCCCGCCGGCGAACGAAAGCGGGTTTTTAACCGGTGTCACCGGCAGGCTCTGCTCGCCCAGATCCAGCTCACCGGTCATATAGCCCCGGTCGTCCTCGTGGATATAAACCGGCACGCCGCGCGCTTCCCACTGGGCTGCGCACTGGCTGTGGTCCCAGTGCATGTGGGTCAGCAGCACCCATTTGACGTCGGACAATTCGTACCCCAGCTGCCTGATCTGGGTATTCACCAGGGCCGAGAACCGGTCGTAGCTGGGATCGATCAGCAACAGGCCCGATCCTGTATCCCAGAGGTAGACACACTGGTGGTAGTCGTCCGGACCCAGCAGATAGAGATTCTCCAGAATCCGCCCCGGGCGGCGCTGAATCGGTTCCACGAGTTGGCCCCACTTGTAGGAATGGGCCAGCCACACGCTGGCGTCGTCTTTCCAGTTGCGCTTCGGGTTCCAGTCCTCGTACTTGAACTGCTCGATCAGAGTGAACCGGTCATGGATCACCTTGTGTCCCAGGGGACTGGTGTGGGTCACCGCGGGATGATAGCGGCCCTCTGCCGCATTGCCCGCCCGCTGAGCCGTTTCGGCGTTTCCTGCCGACGGAGCGCTGCCGCTACAGGCAGCTCCCAGTGATAGCCCGGACAGTGAGATAAAATGTCTTCGGTCCATCGTTTGCCTCCCGAGGTTGACGAAATGGTTGTGCCAAGAGTGTTCGGTTTTATATTTTCAACCCTGTGCCGGCCCGGCGCCGCACTTCCCCAGCCCACGGCTGCCGGTACGGTTACCGGTTCATTATATGCATGACTGAGCTTCATTCGCAAGCAGCAAGGAGAAAATATGGCTGACCAGGAACTGAAAGGCGCTTACGACGAGGTCGAGGTGGAGGATACTCTCCTGCTCAAGGACTTCGAACCCAGGACCATGCTGAAGCAGGAAATTCATCTCCCGGAAAGGCCTAAGTTTCCGGCTGTCGACGCCCACGTGCACCTGGATGAGGTCAAGGGGATGACCGCCGAAAAATATCTGAAGCTGATGGACGAGGCGGGGATCGAGGCCTGCGTGACGCTGACCTGGCTGCCGATCGAGGAAGTGCCGGGTTATCTAAAGCGTTTCAGCGCCACCTATCCCGACCGCTTCAAGGTCGTGATCTGGAACCACCTCGATGAGCTCGAGCGCACCGGCAAACCCGACCATTTCCTCGATTGGATGAAACGGCTCAACGACCTCGGCCTGGCGGGTTTCAAGTTCTGGAAGGACATGGGACTGACCGCCAGAAACCCCGAGGGCGATTTGTGGCGGATCGACGATGAGCGGCTGGACCCGGTCTATGCGCTGGCCGGCGAGCTCGATATGCCGTTCATCTTCCACACCGCGGACCCCGATGCGTTTTTCATCCCGCTCGACCGTTTCAACGAGCGCTACGAGGAATTGATCCGCCACCCGGACTGGACATTCAATGATCCGGAGCGCCATCCCAAAAAAGAAGATGTCCTGGCCCAGCAGGAAAACGTGATCAAGCGCCATCCCGATACCCGCTTCTGGGCCGCCCACTGCGCCGCCCGCGGCGAGAACCTTCCCGAGCTGAGCCGCCTGCTGGAGACCTACCCGAATTTTTACTGCGACATCAGCGCCAGGATCAACGAGCTGGGCCGCCAGCCCTGGAGCTCCCGCGAGCTGCTTATCGATTTCGCCGACCGGATCGCGTTCGGCAGCGACATGGACCCGGAAGTGGAGATGTACAGTCTTTGCTGGCGCTTTTTCGAAACCCGCGACGAGTACTGGGACTACCCCAGCCATCCCTCGCGCCAGGGCCGCTGGAAAGTCCACTCGCTGGACCTGCCGGATGACACGCTGAAAAAGTTCTACCACGACACCGCCTGGAATTTTTTCTGGAAAAGCTGATTGACATAACTCCGCTAAGGAGCCGGCTATGTCCCGCAAGATAAATCGCAGAAATTTCACGCTGACCTCTCTGGCGGGCCTGGCGGCCCTGCCGCCGGGTTTAGCGGGACCTTTAGCCGCATCTCGGGCTTCGGGCACAAGGCAACGGACCGTCGTGGGGATTGACGGCGACGGCTGGACGATCAACGGGAGGCCGACTTACGAGGGACGGACCTGGAACGGCCGCAGGATCGAGGGCCTGTTGCTGAACTCGCGGATGATCCAGGGTGTGTTCGACGACGCCAACCCGGAAACTGTCGGCCGCTGGACCTACCCTGACACCGGCCGCTGGGACCCGGAGCGCAACACGCGCGAGTTCCTGGCCGCCATGCCAGCCTGGCGCGCCCACGGCCTGCTGGCGTTCACGATCAACTTCCAGGGCGGCAGCCCCCAGGGGTATTCCAAGCTCCAGCCCTGGCACAACTCGGCGTTCAAATCAAATGGCGGACTGAAGCAGCCCTACCTGGACCGGATGGAACGGATCCTCGATTTCGCCGATGAGCTGGGGATGGCGGTTATCCTCGGCGTGTTCTATTTCGGCCAGGACGAGCGGCTGGCCGACGGGCAAGCGGTTGTCCGCGGATTGGACAACGCCTGTAACTGGGTTCTGGACGGCGGCTGGACCAACGTGGTGATCGAGGTCAATAACGAGTGCGACGTTCCCCGCTACGAGCACGACATCCTTAAACCGAAGCATGTGCACGAACTGATCGAGCGGGTTAAAAGCCACGGTCGTGATGGACGCCGCCTGCTGGTCAGCACCAGCTACGGGGGCGGTTCACTGGCGCGCGAGAACGTGGTCCGCAGCGCGGATTTTATCCTGATGCACGGCAACGGTGTCTCTGAGCCGGCGCGGATCGCGGAGATGGTGCGGGAGGTGAGGCAGGTGGCCGGCTGGCGGCCGATGCCGGTCGTGTTCAACGAGGACGACCACTTCGATTTCGACAAACCGGCCAGTAACATGCTGGCCGCGCTGAGTGAATACGCATCCTGGGGCTATTTCGACCCGGGCCAGAGCAACTACCGCGACGGCTACCAGTGCCCGCCCGTAAACTGGCAGATCAATACCACCCGGAAACGGGCTTTTTTCGGCAAGTTGAAGGAAATTACCGGAGAGTAAGAGCATGGAGCTCTAGCAGGACTGGGACAAGGCGCGGGAGAGAATTCTGGCATGGTGGAACCGCGAACTGGTCGACCGCTGCGTGATCCAGGTTTCCGCTCCCCGCAACGGAGCCACTGGCGATGAGTGGGACCCGTTCCACATGGCGCGTAACCTCGACGGGCCGGATGCGCTCAAACACCTGGACATGCTGCTCGACATCCCGGGCCTGAACGGAATCCAGTGGGTGCCCGGAACGGGCAACCCCGGCACCGGCTCGCCGGTCTGGTTCGACATCTACCGCCGGATTCAGGAAAAGGGCAAACTGCTGCTGCTGCAGGGGATGGACCCGAACGACGTGCGGGGCGTACTGGAAGGGATCAGTTCCAAAGGGGTATTGATCGGCACCGCGTGCGAAACCGAGGACGAGGCCCGCAGACTGCTGAAACATGCCGGGACATGGACCAGAGACTGAGCATGGAAAAGGCCATGAAACCAGAAAAGGAGACCGCACGGCCTCCCTTTTCTCAATACAGTGATCCGAATTGGAGAGCGCTTAAAACCAGCCCGCCTGTTTCATCCTGGCGATACTCTTTTTGACCTCGCCGACAAGTTCCGCAATGTTTTTCTCGTTCAATTTCGTACTTGCACTGCTGTTGAGCTTATCCAGGCAATACTGGTACTTGCCGGGATCCTTCTCTCCGGACTCGACGAAGCCCAGGTTTTCGGCATTGCAGATAATATCGGCGAGACAAAGGGTGCAAGTCAGCCTGACGGCTTCTTCCTGGTCGAGAATATCAGGAGTGTGGTGGAAATGGATCGCCACCGCGGTCTCGTCGGGGAAATTCCAGTCGACCGCGATCGCGTTACCGATATCTGTATGGTCGTAGCCCAGTACACTGGTCTCGATATCTGAAATTGCTCCGCCCCCGGCGCCGAATTCATCGAGGATCTTAAAAAACGAATCCAGCAGAAACTGATCCTCGATCACGATCCCGATATCATGCAGCAGACCGGCCACATAGGCTGTTCCGCCCTGATCGTTGAACGCCCGGCGATAGATCAGTTTACCGCAGATCGCCACCGAAACGCAGTGTTTCCAGAGCAGCGCCCTTGAGTAGCCGGCGAACTCGTCGCTCTCATTGACGAAAATCTGGCTGATCTTCTGATTCAGGGCCAGCTCTTTCAACTCGTTGAACCCCACGCAGACCACGGCGTCCTGGATATCGCCGATGGTTCTCGGAAACCCGTAATAGGCAGAATTAGCCAGCTTGAGCAGCTTGGCGGACAACGGCGGGTCGAGCTGGATCACCTCTTTCAGGTCCTTGGCGCCGGATTTCGGATCGTTGATCAGGCGGATCAATTCCGAGACAGTGCTCTTGATCGACGACAGCTCCGAATCGTCCACCAGATCGAGCAGCTCGCGCAGCCTGGAGATTTTATCATCGCTGTATGTCTGGGACTCTTCCTGCATGGCTGCTTCTCAACTAATTTTTCGGCTCAAAATTCAGACCGCAGGGACATACCGTAGTTAATCAAATGTATCTTATCATTATTCATCCAACTTTTCAACTGTTACGTTTAATTTCGGACTGCCTGACTCGGAAAGCCGGTAATCAGTGAACGCGCTCAGTCGGTTATCAGCACCAGCTTGCCGGCGAACCTCCGTTCTCCCATCATCTGATGAGCCAGTGCCACGCCCGCGGTCTTCACCCTGACCAGCACCTCGTCCGGCCCGGGTTCGGGCTGTTCTCCGCCGGCGACGAGTTTCAGCACCGACGGGCCGCCGTGCTTTGTCACAGCCGCCTTCCTGTATTCCATTCCGGCCTCGTTTCGCTGTGCTCTTCAGCGCAGGACGACCATCTTGCGCACGGTTGTCCGCTTCCCGGCGGTCAGGCGGTAAAAGTAGACACCCGACGGAACCGGGTGGCCCTCCATGTCGGTGCCGTCCCAGAACACCCGCTTCACGCCGCCGCTCTGCTCCGTATCAACCAGCGTCCTCAGCACCTGGCCGCGGAGGTTGTAGATCACCATACGGACCCGGAGAAATTCGTCCTCCGGCAAGCCGTAGGTGATCGTGGTTGACGGGTTGAGCGGGTTGGGGCTGTTCTGTCCGAGGAAAAACCGCCGGCCGCCCGCTCCAGCGCCAGCGCCGATCAGCTCCAGGGCCAGCCGCCGCTCCTGTGCGCTCATTCCCAGGCCGGCCAGTTGTCCGGCCAGCCAGTTCCGCTCCCGTTCGCCGACAACAGCTCCCAATTCCTCGCGGGCCGCCCCGGCCAGCAGGAGGTAGCCGCGATTGTCGCGAATCAGGTTCAGCAGCGCCACCGCATCGTCGATACTCCAGACCCCGTCGCCGTTGAAATCCACCCGCGCATCCGTCTGATCGCGGCGGGCGAGCAGCATCATCATCAGCACGTCGGCAATCCCCAGGCGGCTGTCGGCGTTGAAATCGCCGATCAGGACCACCGTGGTGTCCACCACTCCCGGCAGCAGTTCGAACTCCCCCTCGCCGCCGAACCGGACCTGAGCGCCGAGACCGCCGACAGCGTTAAACAGCACTTCGACCAGCAGCGGACCAGCCTCGCCGATCGCCACGCCCGCGAGCGTACTGTCGGGCTGGAGCAGCTCCACTGGCGACGGCGCGGTATCGGACGGTTCAGCGATCTCGATCACGTGCAGGAAGTAATCGCGCTTGTTTGCTCCCGGCGCCCTGACCTCCAGGCGCCAGGGCGCGTACGGCGGATCGCCCGTCTTCTTGCCGACATGGTTGTACTGCGCCGTCGGTTCCTCGGGATGTCCCCAGAAATCATGGCCCTCGCCGCCCCGGCGGGTAAGCTCGGCCGAGGAGGGCAGCACCGTGGTCATGAACGCACGGGAGCGCAGAGTAGATTCCCCGATAAACTCGTCCCCCGCCGGGTCCGAGAGCCAGCTTACCCAGCGAGGCGCGGTTGAAGTGAAGAGGTGGCCTTCGACCTCCACTGTTTCCTCGCCGGACACCACTGGCTCGGTGGGGACGTGCAGGAACCAGTGCTTGGGATGTTCTCCGTTTTTGGCCTCCACCCGGTCGAACACGACGAAATATTCGCGGGAGCCCCGGAAGTAGATAAACTGGCGGGTGACTTCGTTCACCTTGAGAATCCGGTAACCCCGGCTCAGGTCGGCGGCAGCGTAAGTATAACGGCTGCCGTGTTTGTAGGCGGTGATGGTCCCGCGCTTCACAACCTCGTCGTGGTCTCCCTCGTAAACGTGACGGATCAGGCCGCCGTCGCGCTCGTTGCTGGTCCCGCCCGCGGCCAGGACATCCTCGCCGGGCGAGAGCCGGCGGAAAGTCTCGGCCGGATCGAACACGGTGACGATATTGAACGGCATGGAGCCGCCGGCGTAGTAATCGTCGTCGTTGTGCCCCGAGCCGCCCGCCCTCAGGACCAGCCAGCCGTTCTTGGCGATCATGAAATGACCCTCGTCATCCCGGGCGTGGTTGGCCAGATTGGGACCCGCGCCGAAAAAGGCCCAGCTAGTCGAGGGGTCGTTCCAGCGGCCGCGCATGTAGACATGCCCCGCTCCGCTGAACAGCCGGGCGGCTGGCCAGCCTTCATCACCCGGGTTTGCCGGGTACAGGGAGTGGTCGTAGCTGGCCAGCCTCAGCCAGGGAACCCGGTACCAGTGGCTGGTGTCCAGGTTATCGGCGACCCAGTTCGCTACCGGGTCGAAGTAGCGCGCCCCCAGGATCGGCGCGGTCCACTGCCAGGTGGTGGGCAGCACCGCCGGGCCGGTGTTGTCGTCGATATAGGCGGTCTTGCCGGAGAACGGGACACTGAGGTGAACGCCCCAACGGTTCATTTCCTTGAGGTAGCTGTTGGCGCTTCCGAGCTGAAAGAAATCCTGGCCGGTCGCTGTCCGCCAGGCCTCGAATGCCCACGGGATCACTTTGACCGGGCCGTAGCTGCCGTGACCCATGCTCTCGGGCCAGACTCCCCCGGCGGTGTCGAACCAGGGGATACAGTCAGCCGGGATGCGTTTCTCCCAGGAATCCAGGAATTTTATACAGTCTGCTTCCTGCACTGTACCCGCACCTGCCAAAGCTATTGCCACCAGTAGCTTGGGCGCTATTGCATCGCGGGAATTGGGCGGAGACAGGTGTTCCGGACCCCAGGTTTTGTTGTACAGCCAGCCGCCGTTCCGCAGCACAATCTCCGCCGTGCTGGTATAGTACCTCAGCCACGAGCCGATATAAAGGCCGAAATCCACGCGCTCCTGCTCGGTCATCGCATCGAATATCCAGTCGTAGGCAATAGCGAAACTGCCGAATTGCCCCGCGCCCAGGTTGGTCAGCACAAGGCCGTCGCCCCAGATATCCACGATCACGCGGGCGTACTGCTCGGCGTCGGGGTTACCCAGCTCGCGCTCGATCAGGTAGACCATGGCCGCGCAGAACATGTCTGTCTGAAGATGCCATTGACTGTTGAGGTTACGCAGCTCGCCCAGCTCGAGCACCCGGTCGGCCTCGGCCTTGACCAGCGCGTAGTCATCAGCGGCCATCCCGGGACGGCCAATCAGCGAGGCGAGTTCGCTCACCCGCCCGGGGGTAAGAAAAATCCGCGGATGGGCTCCGAGCTCATACTCGGCGTATGATGGTTTGCACAGGCAGATCAATACTATGAGGGCATTAACAACACGCATCGCCGGCTGCTCCCCGCCATCCGCAGCTGAACCTGCGGATAACTGAATTCTCGATTGGAAACATTCTTGGAAACAGGCAGAACGCTTAAATATATTCCAATTACTCCCGCCAGTAAAATTTTTTTATTGCGGCCCGGTCGTTTATATCTCAACCTTACCATTACGTATTTCTCTGTCATGTTCGGCCATTTGTCCGGCGGATCTTGAGATGGGCGAAATGACCACCCGCGAGCGCATGAGGCTCACCTACGAGCACCGCGAAGCAGACCGCGCGCCGTTTTTCGATTTCCCCTGGGAGAGCACGGTCGAGCGCTGGCATCGCGAGGGCCTGCCCGGGGGAGTGCGCTGGGAGGACCATTTCGGGCTGGACCGGGTGTTCACCATCAGTGTCGACAACAGCCCGCGCTACCCGGTGGAAATCCTGGAGCGGACCGATGAGTATACGCTGAAGCGCACGGAGTGGGGAGTCACCCTGAAGCAGTGGAACCACCACGGCGGCACTCCGGAGTTCCTGGACTATACCGTGACGGACAGGGACTCGTGGAACGAGGCCCGGCGGCGGATGACGCCCTCGCGGGACAGGATCGACTGGAAGCTCCTGGAGCGGGAGTACCGCGCCTGTCGCGAGCGCGGCGACTGGTTCGAGGCCCTGGCCTGGTTCGGCTTCGACGTGACTCATAGCTGGATGCTGGGCACGGAGCGTCTGCTGGTGGCCCTGCTCGAAGACCCCGACTGGTGCCGCGAAATGTTCGGCCATTACCTCGATACCAGCCTGGCGCTGCTGGAAATGGTCTGGGACGCCGGCTACGAGTTCGACATCCTGACCTGGTACGACGACCTCGGGTTCAAGCAGGGGCAGTTCATCTCTGTGGCGATGTACCGCGAGCTGCTGAAGCCCTACCACCAACGGGCAGTTGAATGGGCCCACCGCCGGGGGATCAGGACGCGCCTGCACTCCTGCGGTGATATCCGTCCGTTCCTGCCGGAGTTCCGCGATATCGGTATTGACTGCCTCAACCCGCTGGAGGTCAAGGCCGGAGTCGATCCGCTGGCACTGAAACGCGATTGGGGCGGCGAACTTGTGCTGCACGGCGGGCTGAACGCGGTGCTGTGGGACAGGCCGGAGGAGATAGTAGCCGAGATCGAGCGGGTCGTGCCGGTGCTCAAGGCGGGTGGAGGTTACATCTTCGCCTCGGACCACTCGATACCCGACTCGGTGGATTTCGACACTTTCAGCCGGATCGTGGAGACGTATAAAAGAGTTGCGGTTTATTGAAGCAGCTCCTCAGACAAACAGCAGCCACGCCCCGAAAAACATCACCACCACTCCCACCAGGCGCCGCTTGATCCTCTCGCCGAAAATGAAATGGGCCAGGATCACTGTCACCACCATCCCCAGCATGCTGGCCGGCTCGGCGACACTGACCTCGATCCTGGTAATCGCGATCAGCAGCAGAAGATAGCTGTAGCAGTCGACCGCCCCGGCCAGCGCACCGACTTTGAGCTTGCTGCGAAACATCTCAAGCGCCGAGCCGAGTCTGCCGGTTATCGCCAGCCAGATAAAAATGAACACGTCTGTAAAAAAACAGAGCGCCAGTGTGTAAACCAGCGGATGCACACTGCGCATCATGAACCCATCCAGAGTACGGCCCAGCGCCACCAGCACCGAGGAGACAATCATAAACTGGCAGGCCCTGTCGGTGGCCAGGGCCTGCAGCGAGTGCAGGATACTCTGCTTCCTGTGCAGAAACGACGCGCCGTAGACCAGCAACACCAACCCCGCGATTTTTGCCGGGCCGAACGATTCACCCAGAAACACAACCGCCATCACCAGCAGAAAAAACACGCTGAAATAATACAGTGGAGCCACCAGCGAGGCCTCGCCGTGGGACAGCGACTTGACGTAAAACACCGTCTGCACGGTATAGGTCAGCGAGGCCAGCGCCGCAATCCAGAGGAAACTCCAGTCCGCCGGCCATTCCACGAAAAAACCAACCGGCGCCAGCAGGAGCGTTCCGGTGGTGAAAATCAGGAACACGCTCTCCGCACTGCCCGAGCCTGTTCCCACCTGTTTGAATATTATCCTCTCGTAGCCGGTCAACAGCACCCGGCCCGCCAGGGCCAGATAAGCCAGATAAAGCGGCATCGATACCCCGCAAGCCGAACGATCAACTATTACCAGCGGTAACAGGCAATGATAAACAGCTAAGCCGGGGAAGTCAAAGATTGCAGGTTAACAAACGGGGGCCGGCGGCAAGCCGGAGGCTTGGCCTGACGGCCGCCGGGAAATCAATTTCGGCTGAAACGCACATGGTGGGGCCAGCGACGTCCGGTGGGAGAACTCTGACGGCAGTGGACCCGGCGGCCGTCCGGCGCGCGCGGTTCCGCGCGCCCGCCGGCCCCCTGCACCTGCGATAACCACTTTCGCTTTCGGCTTGATCTTCACCTCCGCGCTGAGCATTGTTACTTTTTTTCACAACACTTAACGTTTCAAAGGAATTTTTGCTACAGCCTTTCATTCTCCTTCTTGTACAATCACAGCCATTGTCGCCGTCCTCTCTGCAGACAGAATAATTTTTCTTGTTAGATCGATGGGCAGAGTTAAATATTAGTTCAATCATCACTACTACATCTTTCTCAAAGGTCCGCGCTCGTCCCGTTAACGCTCCCTAACCCACGGAGGCAGTCGATGATTCAACTGGTAGCGATTCTCAGCGTATTCTCACTTGGGATCGTATTTTCGCTCATCGGTGCGGTCAAGCTCAAACTGGCCGAGAAACTGGGGATCGATGACGCGAAAGTGGGGGGCCTGATCTCCACGCTGATGTTCACCAGCATTTTCGTGGTCCTGTTTATCGGGCCGCTGGTTGACGCCTGGGGGCACAAGCCGTTCGCCATCCTGGGTTTCCTGCTCTCCGGCGTGGCGATTCTGATGCTGGGAATGGCGCGCAGCTACGGAGCTGCCGTGGTGGCCTGCATACTGCTGGGTGTCGGCGGGATGTGTGTCAACACCGTGGGCAACACGCTGCTGTCGATCGTGCTGTTCGAGGGCCGGAACGCTCCGGCCGCCCTCAATCTGGGGAACATGTTTTTCGGTCTCGGCGCGTTTTTCACTCCGTTTCTGGCAATCTTTCTCATCCAGCGGATCGGACTGCAGAAAACCGTCAGCATCATCGCCCTGGTGGTGCTGGTCGGTATCGCTTTCGGACTGGTCGCCGGGTACCCGGAACTCAGTCCCGGCGGTTTCAGCCTCGGCCAGGCGTTCGCCCTGCTGGGCAACTCGTTCGTGCTGGTGGCCGCGCTGGCGCTGTTCTGCTACGTGGGGCTGGAGGTGTCGATGGGCGGCTGGATCACAACCTATCTGACCAGTCTCGGCTACTCCGAGGGCCGCGCCTCGGGGCTCCTGTCGGCTTTCTGGATCTCGATCATGATCTCCCGGCTGGTCAGCGCGATGGCGGTCACGCCGGAAAACGGCGCGCTGGTAGTGACCGTGCTGGCGCTGGTGGCTACGGTCTCTATCGGGATCATGGCCACGACCAGAAGCGCGGGCATGGCCGGAGTGGCCGTGGTTGTCACCGGTCTCGCTTTCGGTCCGATTTTCCCCTCGGTGGTGGGCGTGACCTTCTCCAAGGTAGCCCAGGAGCTGCAGGGCAGCGTATTCGCGATTATTTTCGCTATCGGTCTGCTGGGCGCCACAATCCTGCCGGCCTGGATGGGCATGCTGTCCAAGGGCAGGAGCATCCAGAAGAGCATGGTGGTGGCGGCGGGGTTCGCGGTCATGCTGACCGTGATCGCCGTGGTGATGGGACGACTGGACTGACACTCTATCCCGCGAGGAGGCTGATGATGATCAACCGAAGGGACTTCCTGAAGAAAAACGCGTTGGCCGCCGCCGGGGTGGCGGCCGGACTTGCAGCCACCGGGCGGAGCGCCGCGGCCGCGGCCAAACACGATTTCAAGCTGCTCTACGCCCCTAACCTCGGTCTGATGGGTAATATCGAGGACCCGATCGACCGGCTGGACGCGTATGCCGAGTGGGGATTCCGGGCGTTCGAGTTCAACGGGCTGATGAACTGGGACTACGCCCGCGCCGAGAAACTTCGCGCCCGGATCGATAAGCTGAACATGACCATGGGCGTGTTCGTAGCCAATCCCGCCGGCTGGGACAAGGCCGGGATGGTCGACCCGGAGCAGCGGCCAGCGTTCCTGGAACAAGTCAGGAAAGCTGTCTCTTACCACAAGATTGTCGGCAACCGGTGGTGCACGGTGATCACCGGTCCCGGCATGGACCAGCCTCACCGCGGCTTGCAGCGCGCCTGGGTGGTGGAGAGTCTCAAGCGCGCGGCCGAGGTGGTGGACGGCACCGAGTTGATACTGGTCGTGGAGCCGCTGAACAACCTGGTCAACCATCCGGGGTATTTCCTGGCCCGCAGCGACGAGGCCTACGAGATCATGAAGGCGGTGGACAGCCCGCAGGTGAAAATCCTGTTCGACATCTACCACCAGCAGATCACCGAGGGCAACCTGATCGCCAATATCCGCACGTTCTACGACGAGATCGGCTATTTCCAGCTGGCCGACGTGCCGGGGCGCCATGAGCCGGGCACCGGCGAGATCAACTACCGCAACGTGTTCCAGGCGATTTACAAGCTGGGGTTCAAGGGCGTGCTGGGTCTGGAGCTGAGCGCCTCGCTGAGGCAGGACCCTGAGGGCAGTATCAAGGTTTTTGAGTCGATTGTGGAGTGCGATAGTTTTACTGTTTAGCAAGATTGTCTGAAGGCAATCCTTGAGGGCGCGGACTGATTCCGCGCCCTTTTTATTTCACCATGAACTTCCCATCCCACGCCAGGTAATCCGCCACGGTTTCTTTATGGATTTCCACCGTGTCATCCGGCAGGGCGTCCGGCGCGAACCAGCCCAGCTCGCTGCCCTCCACTCCGTCGGCCACCGGCGTCCCGGTCCACTTACGGACCACGAACACCAGCGAAAAACACTGGATTTCATCGCCGTGGGGATAAGTCACCCGCTGGCCGGGGCCCGAGTAAAGCGCCATCGGCTCGGCGGCGGTCACCTCGAGGGCGGTCTCCTCGTCCACCTCACGAAAAAGCGAGGACAGGGCCGAGTCCTCCAGTTCGCAGCTTCCCGACGGCAGCCCCCAGGTGCCCGTATCGGTGCGCCTCTGCAGCAGGATTTCTCCCCGGTCATTGACAATTATCGCCCGTACGCCCGGCAGGTACAGCAGCCGTGTGCCCACCAGTTTTCTCAACTCACCCACGTAGTCCGCCATGCCGTCTCCTTTAGCTGAATATGTTCCATAGAACTGCGTACGCTTAATTTAATCTTTCTTTACCGCAGGCAAAACCGGAATCCTTTGCACCGTTATTGGCCTCTGCTTATCTTCCGGTCAAGACCATTGCGCTTTCATGCTCGGCTGAAAGGTATCCCGTTTATGATCCGTCTGCCCGGCATCATGCTGGCTGTCACCAGTTTAGCCGGTTCCCTGCTCGCCCAGGACGCAGTCACCCCCGGCACGCTCAGTTCGCCCTACCCGACTATCATCAACCTGGCCGTTGTCTGGGAGATCTCCGGAGATGAGAACCTCAACGCTGCCGCCACGGTCCGCTACCGGCGCGCGGAAAGCGGGAGCTGGCGCGAGGGGATGCCCCTGCGGCGGGTGCCGTTCGGCAGGAGCGAGGGCACCAGCCCGATTTTCAGTTGGAGCGACAAGCTCTCCGGCAGTATTTTCGACCTGGCCGGGGACACCGAATACGAGATCGAGGTCACGCTCAGCGACCCCGACGGCGGCGGAGCCACCCGGACTTTAACGGCCCGTACCCGCGCAGTTCCGCGCGCGCCGGGGGATTCCGTCGTCAAGACCGCCGACCCCTCGAATTACGCCGATATCGCCGGAGAGGCCCGGCCCGGCGATGTGATCCTGCTGGCCCCCGGCGACTACGGGTACGGGTTCGCCTACTCCGATGGCGAGCCCGGCCGCCCGCTGACAATCCGCGCCGCCTCGCGCCACCCCGACAGCGCGGCCGTGTTCGGCAGCATGTCGCTCAGGGGCCGCGAGCACGTGATTGTCGACGGCCTGACAGTTAACGGCAAGGTGGACATGGTCACCGCCGAGAACTGCGCGGTTGTGCGCTGCAGCGTAACCGCGGTCTTCGGGATAGTAGCCGACCAGCCGCCCGGCGCGATCAACTGCTATATCGCCGACAACGTGGTGAGCTGGACCAACACCTGGGAAGCGAACAACATGGGCGCCAGCGGCGACAACGAGGGCGAGGGAATCCAGCTCACCGGTCCCGGCAACGTGATCTGCTACAACCGGGTCTCGGGGTACAGGGACTGTATCAGTACGCTGGAGGACAACCAGGTTTCCGAGCAGTACTGTATCGACATCTACAACAACGATATCTACCTGGGCCTCGACGACGGGATCGAGGCTGATTTCTGCATGGGCAACTGCCGGATCATGCGCAACAGGCTGACCAACTGCTTCATGGCCCTCTCCAGCCAGCCGTCGCTGGGCGGACCGACCTATTTCATCCGCAACGTGATGTACAATATTATCGACAACCCGTTCAAGCTGTCGCGCCACAGCCAGGGGGACGTGATCCTGCACAACACGGTGGTCAAGGTTGGCGACGGGCTGCGGATTATCCACGATCCTGTTTTCGCCTACCTGCGCAACAACCTGGCTATCGGCGGGCGCGGCGGCGGGGATTTCGGCAACTATAGCAGCGGCGAGGGCCGGGCGATGGATTTCTACCGGGCCGACAGCACGACCAGTATCGACTACGAGGGGATCGGCACCGAGGGTACGCCTTTCCTGGCCAAGCTGGGCGATATCAAGACATACTCCATCGAGGAACTGCGGGCAAAGACCCAGATGAAACACGCCGTGCTGGTCAGCATGGACGTGTTCGCCAACAGCCCGGAGTTCCCCGATCCGGCCCTGACCGTGCGCGAACCGGCCGACCTGCGCCTTCGCCCCGGGAGCGCGGCTGTGGACGCGGGCGTGCTGATCCCCGGAATCAACGATACCCATACCGGCAGCGGACCGGACCTGGGGGCTCTGGAATGGGGCGCGCAGACGCCGCACTACGGCCCCCGTCCACCGGCAGCCACGGACAACAGCGGCTGTGACTGGGACGGCGACGGCCGTCCGGGAGTGGGCGACGTGCTGCGGATGCTGCTCTCGGCCCGTCTGGATCCCACGAGAGAGGAACTCGACCGCGACGGCGACGGCTCGTTCGGTCCCGGCGACCTCTTGCTTCTGCTGGAGGATATCGCCGGCGGTGGCTGCCCGGAAAGTTATCCGGGGTTGTAGGTTAACAAAAAAGGGCCGCCTGCAGGCGGCCCTTTTCAGGTTAGATATTCCAGCAAAACAAACCCATGTTCACCGGGCCGGGATCACGACCCGGAAGCCGACCATGATCGCGTCGATCAGCCACCACGCGCCGCGCGGGCGCTGGGGGTCGCGCTCGTTCCACATATCCTGCTGTTCCAGACGGTTGGCCACCCGCACGTCCTCGGTGAAATCATCCCAGCTCCCGCCGCGCACGCCGGCCTTGAATCCCTTGCCGTAGCCCGGACCCTCCGGATCGGTGTTGACCCCGTTCTCTTTCAGGTTTTTGTAGAAGTCGGGATCGTAGTAGTCGTGGGCGAACTCCCAGACATTACCCAGCATATCGTGAAGGCCCCAGTCGTTAGGCTTTTTCAGCCCGACTTTCTGGGTTTCGTAATCGCTGTTGTACTCATACCAGGCGTAGTCCTCCAGCCTGTCCTGTTCGTCACCGAAGTAGTAGATAGTACTGGAACCGGCGCGGGCCGCGTACTCCCACTCGGCCTCTGTGGGCAGACGGTAAGGACGTCCGGTTTTCTTGCGCAGCCAGTCGCAGAACATGCGCACGTTGAGCTTGCTGATCCCGATTATCGGCTTCTTGCCGCGTCCCATACCGTGGTAGTAATCGGCGTAGAACGGGCTGGGGTGAGTGATCGCGTCCAGTTCCTCGTTCTGCCACAGGGTGTGCTGCTGCTTGAACCAATTCAGCAGGTTGAGTGCCCAGGCAGGGTTGAGTTTGGGCGAGGCCAGCGAGATCGCGTCAATCACGTTGGGATCGTCGACAAACGCATACTGGTCGTACTGCTCCCAGGTGGCTTCGTACTTGGCGATCCAGTACGGGCTTACTTTCACCCTGCGCTGCTGGCCCTCGTCTTCATCGCGGTTCGGTTCGCTCTCGGGACTTCCCATCATGAACTCGCCGCCCGGGATGTAAATCATCTCGAACTCGACATCCGTGCCCGGGATTTTCTGGGTGAAACTTTCCCGCGGCAGATCACTGACATCGGTCTTTCCGCCGCAGGCGACAATCACACCGGCCAACAGGACCGGGACCAGCCTGATATAACTCCTTTTGTTCATCTGCTTTCCTTTTCCCGCCTCATGCTTGAAAGTTATCTCATTCCGGATCCGGGCCCGGCCGGGAGATGCATCTCCGTTTCCGCAATCCGCATCTTTACCAGTCGCCTTATCTCGGCTGCCCAGGCATGGGTATCGACCGCACGGCCAGGGGACCCCACTCGAGAGCTTTGGGAGAGAGGTCGAGGTCACCGGCCATTATCTCATCCCAGGTGACCTCCTTGCCGGTATAGGCCGATTCGCGGCCCATGATCGCGGTCATGGTGGCATGGGCCACTGATTCCGATTCATTGAGCGGGTTGCCGCTGCGGATACTGGCGATCAGGTCGGTGTGTTCCTGGACGTAGGGGTTCACCTGCTCGCCGCGGAAGCGCCAGTTCTGCTCGCCGCGCAGGATGTAACGGCCGCCGGTGGTTTCCGTGCTGCCCCTGGTTCCCTGAAGGAACTCGGCCACCTGACGGTCTGCGTCTTCCCAGTGGCGGCACATACTGAGCATGTGGGCGCCGTTCTCGTACTCGTAATCGATCGTGAAATGGTCCCAGGCGTTGCCGTAGTCCTTGCCGGTGCGCACCTGGCGGCCGCCGTTACCCAGCGCCTTGACCGGGTGGCCGCCCATCGCCCAGTTGACCACGTCGAGGTTGTGGACGTGCTGCTCGACAATATGGTCTCCGCAGAGCCAGCAGAAGTAATACCAGTTACGGGTCTGGTATTCCATGTCGTTCCAGTCTGCCTGACGCGGGTGGACCCAGACTCCACCGCCGTTCCAGAACGCCCGGGCGGACACGACTTCGCCGATCTTCCCGTCGTGGACCATGTCCATAAGTTCCAGATAACCCTGTTCGTGGCGGCGCTGGGTGCCGGCCACCACGGCCAGGCCTTTCTGCTTGGCCAGCTCGCCGGCGGCCAAGAACCTGCGGATACCCACCGGGTCGACCGCCACTGGTTTCTCGGTGAAGATATGCTTGCCGGCCTTGACCGCGGCCTCGAACTGGACGGGGCGGAACCCCGGCGGTGTAGCCAGGATCACGAGGTCGACATCGGTGGCCAGCAACTTCTCGAAGGCGTCGAACCCGACAAACATGTGGTCCCTGTCCACCTCGATACCCTTGAGCGCCCCGCTGTCGCGGTTGGGGTCGGTCAGGTTCTTGTAGCTGCTGTCGAGTCTGTCCTGGTACAGATCGGCCATCGCCACCAGTTTGATATTGGGCGAACTGTTGAGGCAGTTGTCCGCAGCGCCGGTACCGCGTCCGCCGCAGCCGATCACTCCGATCCTGATCTCGTCGGCGTTCTGGCCGTAGCCGTTACGGATGATTGAAAAACCGGCCAGCGCGCCGGCAGCGGCCAGGGAGCTTTTACGGAAGAATTCGCGCCTGGTGGTTCCCGTTCCTGATGTTGATTCGCTCATTACGGTCCTCCTTGCGGGAGATTGATTGAAAACAGCTTTACCAGTCGGTGGATTTTCAGCAAGTTTATCCGGCGGAACAGCCTTTTTATGCCAAATACAGATCAAACCGCGGAGCCGGTCAGGTTGGATATGAGTGGTATAGAAGGTGATAATTTAACGCGTTGCCGGCGAGATTTAAAGAAGAATCAACACATTCTTTTGTCCGGCCATAAGATAGCAGGTCAGACTTTCCAAGCCAAATTTTTTATCAATGTATGCACCCCTTTGGTGTTCCGCAGGTAGTTTTCCAGCTCCGGTGAGAGGAAACCGTAGCTTTCCCGATAGCCTTTGCTCTGGTAATATTCCACCGTCTCGTCCTGGCAGTGTAACCAGATACGCCGTACCCCGGCCGTGCGGGCGTAGTCCTCAAGGGAGGCCATCAGCTTGCCGCCCAGACCCATCCTGCGGGCCGGTTCGGCGATCAGCAGATGGTTGACATAGATCGATTCCCCGGTTGCCCCCCGGCTGGCGAGCAGCACTCCCAGAAACCCGCCGTCATCGCTCTGGGCGATAAACGAGCAGGGCTGCTGATCGAGCGCGATTGTCAGGTAGATCGAGTCGCGCTCCCGGGGCAGCGGCGCCCAGTCGAGCTCGTTGAGCAGGAAGAAATCATCGACAGTCAAGTTACGGATTCGCATAATCTGCACCTTCCCTGCATTACCTGATCTCTGCTTACCCGGCCTCTCAGCGCTGCTTGACCAGGTGCCCCCATTTCTTGTTGTAGGGGTGGATACTGTCGGTGGGCCTGCCCGCATTGCCCACCACGGTCCGGCCGGCCAGATCCAGAGGTTTGCTATCAATTTTATCCTCACGCCCGAAAAATTAACCCCGGCGCTGTGACGGTGCAACTGCATTGGCAAAAAAATCTACATTTGATACTTGATATTTTTTTCCAATATTCATATACTGTATTTGAGAAGCAGAGTCAGATACATCTGAAGCGCAGTTTGTCAGGTTCAGCAGCTGAGGAATCAATTTCCGGGACAACAGAAGCGACGAACCTGTAGAACAGCCCCGCCGGACGCTCACACCGGCGGGGCGTTTTTTTATGGCAGGAGTTCATTTGCTTTCCGGCGCTTTACTTCCTGTCTATATTTCATCCCATGCAGGCTGTGATATTCTCTTGCATCACCCTGCCGGCCATTATCATTAACCGAACTTTTTCCCTGTAACCGGAGTCAGATAAGGTACGGGAAATGGATTGCGATCACTTTCTTCGGGAGTGAAGACAATGAACAGCCACGAAGTGGATTACGAGATTATCGGCAACGACATGCAGGTGGTGGAGATCGAGCTGGACCACGGCGAGGTGGTAATCGCTGAGGCGGGCAGCATGAACTACATGGAGGACGGGATCACCTGGGAGGCCCGGATGGGCGACGGTTCCGCTCCCAACGAGGGCGTGATGAGCAAGCTCTTGAACGTGGGCAAGCGTGTGCTGACCGGCGAGAGCATTTTCATGACCCATTTCACCAACAGCGGGCACGGCGGCAAGCTGCGGGTGGCGTTCGCCGCGCCGTACCCCGGCAAGATTATCCCGATCGACCTGCGCGAGGTGGGAGGCCAGCTGATCTGCCAGAAAGACGCGTTCCTCTGCGCCGCGCTGGGCACCAAGGTGAGTATCGCGTTCACCCGGCGGCTGGGCACGGGCTTTTTCGGCGGCGAGGGCTTTATCCTGCAGAAGCTGACCGGCGACGGCAAGGCGTTCGTGCACGCGGGGGGGACAGTGGTGAAAAAAGAGCTGAACGGCGAGGTGCTGCGGGTGGACACCGGCTGCCTGGTGGGATTCACTTCCGGGATCGATTACGATATCGAACGGGCCGGGGGACTCAAGTCGATGATTTTCGGCGGCGAGGGGCTGTTTCTGACGACACTCCGGGGGCAGGGCACAGTCTGGCTGCAGAGCCTGCCGTTCTCCCGCCTGGCCGACCGGGTGATTGCCAGCGCACCGGGCAAGTTCGGCAAACAGGTGGGCGAGGGGTCTGTGTTGCGCGGGTTGGGGGATATTTTCGGGGACCGGTGAGGGGAAGAGCGCTACAGAATACTTTTTCCGAATCCGGCTGCCTGATCGAGGTAACCGGATTTTTCATTAATAATTGGAACATATTTGACTTTTTGAGATATTATTATCAGATTCAATTCAGGCAAATCGAATATTCCCCCCCCCATATACCGGTTGCGACATTGCAGCCGGCCGTGAACCATAGTTCCCCCATATTTATCCTCAGAAACTTGCACCCCGGGAGAAAAGTATGCATCACAAATCGTTCGCATTTATGCTGTTACTGTGCACCGCTGGGGCGATCACGGCCGCAGACGAGGAAACAGCCGGCCTGGCGCAAGGCTCATTCAGGGTGGGCGGCTCGCTGCGCCTGGAGAGTTTCGAGAACGAGACCAACGCGGAATTCGAGGCCACACTGGGCTTCCTGCCCCGCCCGTACCTGGAACCGGGGTTGATGCTCGGCATGACCAAAAGAGAGGGCACGGACGTGTTCGGCAAGGCGGGAGCCAGCCTGCTGTGGCATATTCTTCCCAGCCGCAGTGTGGTGCCTGGAGTGGGGGTGCAGCTTACCCGTACATTGGGTTATCCTGTAATTTCCGGCGAAAGCGGCAATTTCACTGTCGGCGAGGTGTTCGGCAACCTGGAAGTATTCGTATCCCCATCGTTGTCGTTCACGATGCGTGGGGCATACCAGTCGTGGTGGGGAGAGCTGTTCGACTCGCGGGGTTTCGTTTTCAGGGCGGGTATTTCCACTTTCCTGGGAGCCGGAGGGAGGTAACGGGCGATGAGATATTTTCTACTGTTAACTTTTTTGCTGCTGCTGCTTGCCGCCTGCGAGGGGCAGATACCGTTCAGTGCTGTGAACCAGCTCCCGTCCCAGGAACACGCGGCCTGGCTGTGGAATGAAGTGATGGAGCTCCCCACAGGAAGTCTTAGCCTGGGCGCCGACGGGGCCAATAAGCCGATCGGGATTGTAGAGTTGTTCCCGGTGAGCGAGCAGCTTCACGCCGTGCTCAGGTCATACTTGCGAATGGGGATAAAGCGGGAGGAAACACTCCCAGGAGTAGACAAGAGAGGCCAAGCGGTGGTGGAGCAGGTCAAGTCGCGGGAGTTTATCGATAACGGCGAGAAAGCGTACCAGGCGGAATTCACAGTCGCGTTCCATGATTTCAGTGTCGATGGAGAGTCATATTTCGGCGGCGGACTGGTTTGCAGTCTGAGCTTCGAAGAAAACAACCTTGCCGGCGATGGTTTCGCGTTCAATTCAAACTGGAGCGGTGCGCTCTCCTTCGCGGGTGTATTGAACGGCACGATTCGGTTCAACAACCTGCAAATCAGCAGGGCTAAATATAAGGAAACTTTTGAGGGAGAGTTCCATGTGGAGTCGGAGCAGGCGAGTTTCGTCCGTACTCTGAAAAGAAGCTGCTTACGTGGCAAATGCCTCTGGAAATAGCGTCAGCTACTGAGTCCGTCTGCCTATCAGCAGCAGGAGATGTGAAAATGATCAGACACCTGACAGCCTTCGCGGTTTGCGTTATTATAGTCGCCTGCCAGGGCCCGTTGCCTTACAGCACGATACCTGAGCTGGGATTCCAGGGATCGCAGACGGAGCAGTGGAAAGTGATAGACCGCAGTCTCGGCGGCGGTACGCTGACCATGACTTCCAGCGGCCGCAACGAGACTGTCACCACACTGAATATCGACAACCTGGCTCAGAGATTGATGCCTGAACTGCATTACATTGCCGGGAAAGCTTTGGAACATGGCAGAACATCGACTGATCCCGATCTGGAGATAGGCGGCGGGTGGCAGGGGCTGGTGGAGATATCGGGGAGCTTCTCATCCGATAGTTCTCAAGGCGCCTATGGCCTGAGAGTTACGACCGCGGCGGATTTTTCGGCGACCTTCCACAATTATTCCGGACGCAGTGCGGATATCCTGGGTTATACAGTTGAAGATACGTTATACCTGGGAGGCAGGCTGCACTACCGGGCGGTCTTCACTTCATCTTTGACCGGAACCATCCATTTTGCCGGCGCATATCGGGGCAGAATCGTATTCAACGAATTCAACATAGGACAATTGTCGTCCTCAGGGATTCCTTACAAGGGCGAGGTGCTGGTCGAGTCGGACCAGGCCAGCTTTTTCTACTATCTTTACCGTCACTGAATATGAAGGCATGCAGTGCGGGGCGGCTGCGAAAAAGGGGCGCTGATAAGCGCCCCTTTTCTTTTGATTCTGAAGCTGTATTGATGAAAATCAGTCCTCCCACTCATCGTTAACGCAGCCGGTGCTGGCGCTCGATACCAGCCGGGCGTACTTGGCCAGGGCACCTTTCCATCAACTCTCCTCAAGCTACATACCTTATAATTTCTACTTCCGCTCCCTTCCGAACCGCGTTTTCTGCGGTTTGCAGGAGTTCAGCGGAAATTTGTTCGGCAAGATAGTATTCACCGCAGTTTTCACAGACCTGGGCCGGGACGTCCTTAATCAGCACGGTAGTCTCTCCGCGCTCCAGTGTAACTGTAACCTTGCCATCCCTGGTTTCACCCTGTTTGCAGATAACGCAATTCATAGCCCTCTCCTGCTTTTATAGTCTTCTCCCCACAATGAGGCATCAGGAACGTAAGCTGTTACCACAATACCTGTGTTTGTTTCTTTGTCTTCTGCAAATACTACATGCAACGGTGATTTATTGACAAATCCAAGTATCAGTTTGCTTGGATAAGGAGTATCCTCCGGGTATTCAGCTATTACTTCACCATGCTTAATTGCTTTTATAACACGATCCTTAGTAACACCGCGCTGAAACATTCGTCTGAGTGCATGCCCACTAAACAAAATGTTATCAAACACATATGACATATCTTATTACATCCCGGGCGATCCAGTTGCAGGTTTGCCTAATTTGTCTAAATATAGATATAAAAGGGGGCGCTCACAAGCGCCCCCTTGCCAATCGTGCATGAGAGACTCGTGCCTCTCCCCTGCATTTATTCTGCTTCTCTGGTCAGCTAGCGCGGCTAGTCCTCCCACTCATCGGTAACGCAGCCGGTGCTGGCGCTCGATACCAGCCGGGCGTACTTGGCCAGGGCGC
The DNA here is from genome assembly GCA_019456185.1 of Candidatus Glassbacteria bacterium. Lineage (NCBI taxonomy): Bacteria > Candidatus Glassiibacteriota > Candidatus Glassiibacteriota bacterium. The sequence continues at coordinate 23,542 of VRUH01000037.1, forward strand.
CCCTGGGAAACGCGGTCGGTTTGGGCTGCCAGCCCTTGCGCCGCCCGGCGATTTCCTCATCGGAAAGGGCCACGCTCAGTTCCAGCTTGTCCGCATCGAGCGTGATCTCGTCGCCGTCGCGCAGCAGGCCGATCACTCCCCCAACCGCGGCCTCGGGGCAGATATGGCCGATCACGAACCCGTGGGTGCCGCCGCTGAACCGGCCGTCGGTGATCAGCGCCACCTTGTCGCCCAGGCCCACGCCCACGATCGCCGCGGTCACTTTCAGCATCTCGCGCATGCCGGGGCCGCCCCTGGGGCCCTCGTAGCGGATCACGATCACCGAGCCCTCCGGGAATCTTTCCCTGGCCAGCGCTTTGATACAGTCCTCCTCGCTGTCGAACACCAGCGCCTTGCCGACAAACCGGGTGCCTTCCTTGCCGGTAATTTTGGCGACCGAGCCCTCGGTGGCCAGGTTGCCGTAGAGGATATTGATATGGCCGGTGGCCTTGATCGGCTTATCGAGCGGGCAGATCACGGTCTGGCCCTCGGTCAGCGGCTCGACTCCGGCCAGGTTCTCGGCGATAGTCTTGCCGGTGACCGTGATACAGTCGCCGTGGAGGTAGCCGTGTTCCAGCAGGAGTTTCTGCACGGCGGGCACGCCGCCCACGCGGAACAGGTCCTCCATCAGGTATTTTCCGCTCGGCTTGAGGTTGGCGATATAGGGGGTCTTGTCGCTGATCCGCTGGAAATCGTCGATAGTCAGGTCCACTCCCACCGAGCGGGCCATCGCGATCAGGTGCAGGACGGCGTTGGTACTTCCGCCCAGGGCCATCACCACCGCGATCGCGTTCTCGAAAGCTTTCATGGTCATGATCCTGGATGGAGTGAGATCCTCCTCCAGCAGGTGGCGCATGTAGCGGCCGATACTCTGCAGCTCGGCCAGCTTGTCCTTGCTGTCGGCCGGGTAGGAGCTGCTGAACGTCAGGCTCATGCCCAGGGTCTCGATCGCGCTGGCGGTGGTGTTGGCCGTGTACATCCCGCCGCACGCGCCGGGACCTGGGCAGGAGTGTTTCTTGATCTGGGTCAGTTCCTCCTCGGTGATTTTCTCGGCCAGCCACTCGCCGTAGGCCTCGAAGGAGGAGATGATATCCAGGTCGCGCCCCTGCCAGTGGCCGGCGCGGATCGTGCCGCCGTAGACCATGATCGATGGCCTGTCGAGCCGGCCCATGGCGATAATGCTGCCGGGCATGTTCTTGTCGCACCCCGGGATAGTGACCAGCGCATCGTAGTAGTGGGCGTAGACATGGTCCTCGATCGAGTCGGCGATAATGTCGCGCGAGGGCAGGGAGAATTTCATCCCCTGGGTGCCCATCGAGATCCCGTCGCTGACTCCGATCGTGTTGAAAATCCAGCCCTTGAGCCCCTCGCGGTTCACCGACTCCTTGATCTCCTTGGCGAACGTGTTAAGGTGCATGTTGCAGGGGTTTATCTCGTAGCCCATGCTGGCAATCGCCACCTGGGCCTTGGGCATGTCCTCGTCGCGCATCCCCGCGCCGTAGAGCATGGCGTGGCTGGCCGGAAACGACACGTCCTGGGTTATTTTACCGCTCCAGCGGTTGATTTTCTTCTCTGCGCCCGGCATGGCTCCCTCCCGTAATTACTGAACGGTTCTCAACTGGAATTTTTACGATGGATTTAAGCGGTGGAACAAGGATATTAACTTGACGGACGGTAAAAAGCAACCGTAGCGGTGGTTGCGGGCCTGACTATAGCCCTTGCGTACCCTGCCGATACGGGATAATAAATAGAGAGATATGGCATTTCACTCTTTGCACGCTCCGGAGGCTATTATGCGGAAAATATCTCACGGGATACTGTGCATATGCAGCTTGCTTGCTTTATTTATGAGCCAGCCGAAAAATTTGTTGGCTACGGACGGCTGTCTGCTGCTGGAAAGCTGGCGGCAGGGCGTTTTTGTCTATCCCGAGGGTGAGCCCGGGATGCGGATGTTCCTCTGGTTCTATGAGTGGAACCTGTTCGGCGCAGTCAACCCGGGCCATCATACTTCGGCGTTTCCGATGAATTCGGACTGGTCGGTATGGGATAAGACTGTCAGCGCGGATAATACCCGGGCCGTGGTTGCCAATGACGATATCCGGCTTGAGCTGGAAAGCGTTGACGACGGGGTCGAGCTGATCTTGACTGTCCGCAATACCAGCGGCCGCGACTGGCCTGATCCGGCGGCGATAATACCCTGTTTCAATCCGGGTCCTCCGCCCCATGGGGAACAATATGGTTACGAGTACAAACGCAACCGGGAATTCGCCGATCTCGATTCAACCCTGACCTGGTTCGCCGGGCCGGGGGGCCTGACCCTGCTGGACAACCGCTCGATCCATTTCAACCATGATCTGCGGGAGAGTGTCGAACGGGCGCGCCGCAGATTGGGAGGATTCGAGTTCGACAGCAAGTGGGCTTCCTCGCCGGTGAATTCCCATGGCGGACTGCTGATCCGCGAGTCCGCCGGCAGAGAGTGGGTGACCGGGATCGCCTGGGAGCGGCACCTGTCGGCCCAGGGCCACAATCCCTGGTTGTGCATGCACCTCAGCGCAAACGTGGGACCGCTGAAACGTGGAGAGAGGATCAAACTGCGGGGGAGAATATACCTGTTTCGCGGATCGAAGGAGGATTGCTACAACCGGTATCTTGACGATTTTCAGCATTAAAAAGGGCCGCTCACCGGTATGAGCGGCCCTCAGGCTGAAAGGAGATCCCCCTGATCTATGTTAACCGGCCCGGCGCGAACTCAGGAGGTACACCGAATGCTCGTCGGCGCTCCGGGCCGGATTACTTTCAGGCCAGCGCCAGACCGATAAGGGCGAAATACAGCACCATGCCCACGGCCGCCGGACTGATAAGCCGAAAATATTCGCCTGCGTTCATCGCTGCCTCCGTGTTAAAAATATAACCGCGCATCCTGCTCCCCCGCTTCATGCCCTGCTGTTGATTGCTTCTGAACGTAAGACACCTCGGCACTCGAAAAGGTTTCACTTTTTTTACTGTACCGCCGAATAATGGACACCCGGCAAAACAATTCACAATTGGCCCCTCGGTTGATAGATTCATTAATGAAGAGATTTGCTGCTGCCTCACGAACGGGGACCTGATATGTTCCGTCAATCGAGCACAAGTATCCGCACCAAACTGATAGCCACTTTCGCGGCGCTGGTACTGCCGCTGCTGGCTCTCAGCGGATATTTGTTCCATACCACCGCCCGCGAGAGCCTCGACCGCGAGCTCGGACACCGGCTGGTGGCTGTGGCCCAGGCCACTGTCACCAGGTTCAACCCGACTATCCTGACCGGGTTTCGCCGCGGCGACCAGAGCGGGCGGACCTACGGCAGTTACCGGGCCAGCCTGCTGGAAATCAGGGACCGGACCGGGCTGGAGCGCATTTTCGTGTTCGACCCCGACGGACGGAGTATCATGGACACCCGCGATGGTGTCGAATTCGGTTCCGAGTACGCCAGGCTGAGTTTTCAGCGCGCTGAAATGCGGTCCTGCCTGGAGGGACAGGCGACCGCCAGCGTGCTGTTCCGGAGCGAGGACGGACGGTGGTACAAGTCCGGGTTCGCGCCGGTGTTCGATGACGAGTTGCGAGCGGTCGCGGTGGTGGCTACCGACGCCAGTGCGGGTTACCTGGACGTGATCCGCGGCCTCGACCGCTCGATTGCGCTGTTCGTTCTGCTGGGAGCCGTGGTGGCGGTCGGACTGGGATTCCTGCTGGCCCGGACAATCAGCCGGCCGGTGGACCGGCTGGTGCGTCAGGCCGAGCGGATCGGGCGGGGCCGGCTGGAGCTTCCGCTGGAGGATGGCGACCTGGGCAACCGGGAATTGCAGTATCTGGCCACGGCGATGGAGCGGATGCGTCAGCGGCTGGCCCAGCGCGAAGAAAACCAGCGGATGATAGTGGCCGGGGTGGCCCACGAGATCCGTAACCCCCTGGGCGGAGTTGAGATGTTCGCTTCTCTGGCCCGTCAGGAACTGGAGCAGGACAGCGAGGCTGCCGGGTTTATCGACCGGGTGAACCGCGAGGTGGCCAGCCTGAAACGGATTATCGGCGATTTTCTGGAGTTCGCCCGGCCCTCCCAGCCCCAGACCGAGCCGGTCGGCCTGGCCGAGGCGGCTGTAAAAGCGGCCGGTCTGCTGGAGGCGGATTTCTCTCGCCTGAACGCACGAATACAATTGGATATCCCCGACGGTTTTCCGCCTGTCTCGGCCGATCCCGAACACACGGGCCGCGTCCTGCTCAACCTGCTGACCAACGCGCTGGAGGCACTGCCTGAGACCGGAGGCATCGTGCGGGTTTTCGCCGAGCCGGGCCAAGACAACGAACTGCTGCTCCATGTTGAAGACAACGGCTGCGGGATGGACCGGGAGACGATTGCCAGGGTATTCAATCCGTTTTTCACCACCCGCGACGACGGCATGGGGCTGGGCCTGGCGATCGTGAAAAAAACTCTGGAGGAAAACGGGGCGGCTATCGAGGTGCGAAGCGAACCGGGCCGGGGAAGTACGTTTACGATCTATTTCCAGACGGCGGCGCGTGGGCATGACGAATAAAAGCGCAGGGAAATCCTCGGGATGATTCCTTTCAAGGACAATGTCCCCACCAGGACAACTCCGGTCGTGACGATCCTGTTTATTGCGGTCAACCTCGCCGTCTTCCTCTACCAGACAGTGGTCCCGCTGGAGACCAATGTCGCTCTGGTGTACCTGCTGGGTGTAATCCCCGCGCGCGTCACCGACCTGCCGTCATGGTTGTTCCCCGGCCTGCACAACCCCGGCGTTTCAATGCTCAGCTCGATGTTCATGCACGGGGGCTGGATGCACCTGGGCGGCAACATGCTCTACCTCTGGATTTTCGGCAACAATGTGGAGGACGCGATGGGCCATTTACGGTTCGTCGCTTTCTATCTGCTCTGTGGAGTCGCGGCGGCGGCGGCCCAGGTTATCAGCGCTCCGGCGAGCACGGCGCCGATGATCGGGGCCAGCGGCGCGGTAAGCGGAATCCTTGGGGCGTACCTGATCCTGCACCCGTTCGCCCGGGTCAAGACCCTTATTATCATCATCTTCTTCATCCGCGTTATCGAACTGCCGGCCCTGATCGTGCTCGGCGTGTGGTTCATGTTCCAGATCATCAACAGCCTCTCCGCACCGTCCAGCGCGGCCGGTGTGGCCTGGTATGCCCATATCGGCGGCTTTCTGGTCGGCCTGGCCCTGATCCGGTTTTTCCAGAGCCGCAGGGTCCCGCGCCGCTATGCGCGCCAGTAGCTGCGCCGGAAGAATTTGCCTAACCTTGACAGGAGAGAATGGATGAAGTTCACCAAAGAGTTCACAGCTACCTTGGCGGTATTCCTGTCCGCTTTCTACTGTTCCGGTTCGCTTGCCGGCCCGATCGGAGAATTGCTGCCGCCTATATTCGATACTTTGGTGGACAGCACGCACTGCCGCAGCGCTCATATCACCACCAGGCCGCACAACCGCAAGGTGGTCTATCATCAGCCCACGGGACGGTGGTTCCTGTTTTACGGCACCGGCGATTGGGATGATACCGATGAGTCGTCCGGAGCCGATAAGGAGCTGATAGCCTGGCGCAGCACAACCGACGGGTTCAGTTTCAGCCCCCACAGAACCGCGGTCCATGGTAACGGTCACTCGAGTTCCGTGGACGTCATCCTGGCCGGCGACAGCCTGTACCTGACCGAAGCCCGTTTCGGCTACTGGATGCAACGGGCGGGTTACCAGGAAGTTGAGGACAGCGTACAATGGTTCAGCAAAGAACGGATGAACCCGGATGGCCCGAATTTCTTCTCTCCGCTGGAAATATTCTCCTTCGCCGTAGCCGACGACAGCCTTGTGCTGACCGGCAGAGCGGAGGCTCTGACGGGTGATGCGCATTTCGGGCACGCCGGTCCGCATTATTCCAGCCTCACAACCGACAGTGACGGTTATTTCTGGGTCGCGGCGCGCGCGCAGACGGCTGAATACGGGATTTATCAAACCTGGGTGGCCCGCAGCAGCGAGCCGGTCGATATCTCCGCCTGGGAGCCTTTCGATTCCGTTTATTTAAGCCCCGGCCAGGGCACGCTCGCTCCTCAAATAATCGGCCTCGATCAAGGAAAAGTCTCTCTGGTGCTGTTCTCCCAGGCCGCAAACGGCCTTTTTCACCTCGGCTACGATCCGGCGTCCGGGTCATGGAGCGAGCCGCTTAAAATCGGCAGCTCCTACAAGAGCAAGCGGGCCAGCGCGGTTTTCGACCCCGGCTCCCGCAGGCTCCACGTAGTGTACACTGATTCAACATTCGCCCTCAGGCACCGCTGGCTGGCCGCCCCCTACGCAGACGAAAACTGGTATCCGCCGCTCTCGGAAGCGGGCAATCTGGTTTCAACGATAGCCGGAGCCGATACTGGCGATGACGATCTCAGCCTGTCGGTCAATCCTGGTACCAATCCCGCTACGCTGGCATTGCTGCACAGGGGACCTGACGAGTATCTGCGCCTGCGCTATTACGATGGGCGGGAATGGATAAAAAAGGAGATCAATGTCGGCGCCAATGACCAGGAACTGAGCTGTGACGAGGTCTCGGCGGTTGCCGATTTTTCACAGGGCCTGGCCTTTGTCTACTGGTGCCGGTGGCGCAGCCCCTCGACAGCCGGCAGGCGGAATAAGATCGGTTGCGTCCGGTTCGGACTCATTAAAGACGTGGCCGGGCTGTTCCGCTGACAGATGGCGAATCCGCTGTCCTTGACCCTTTTAAGCCGGCTTGGTATGATTGATGCCGGCCTCGACAGAAACCGTCAATGAACACCTGCGAGCAGCGATGAGGATCCTGGTAATCGGCGCCACCGGCCACGTGGGCACATACCTCGTGCCGCGGCTGGTACGGGCCGGACACGAACTGGTTGCCATCAGCCGTGGCCGTCACCAACCGTATACGCCCGATCCAGCCTGGGAACAGGTCGAAAAGGTGCAGATCGACCGCGAGGCCGGGGACAGGGCGGGGACATTCGGCGCGACGGTGGCCGGCACCGGCGCCGAGGTGGTGATCGACCTGATCCTGTTCCACCCGGAGAGTGTCGGGCAGTTGATCGAATCCCTGGCAGGCAGAATTGTCCAGTATGTCTACTGCGGCACAATGTGGGTTTACGGCTCTCTCCAGCTGGCGCCCACCACGGAGAATGACCCGCGCGCGGCCGAGGACTCCTACGGACGCGAGAAAGCGGAAATCGAGCGGATGTTGACCCGGGCGGCCCACAGCGGCAATTTCCCGGCCAGCACCATCCATCCGGGACATATCGTGGGGCCCGGCTGGCCGCCGATCAATCCCGCGGGGAACCTCAATCCGCATGTCTGGGAAAAGCTGGGCCGGGGCGAGCGGCTGGTACTGCCGGACCACGGCCTGGCCACGCTGCACCACGTCCATGCCGATGATGTCGCCCAGGGGCTGCAACTGGCGGCCGAAAACCCGGACAAGGCTGTCGGGGAGAGTTTCAATGTGGTCAGCCCCCAGGCGGTCACCCTGCGGGGGTTCAGCCGCGAGGTGGCGAGCTGGTTCGGCAGGGAAGCCAACCTCTCCTACCGGGACTGGGGCGAGTGGCGGAAGTACGAAAGCAAGGAAGATATCGAGGCCACCTGGGAGCATATCCGCAACAGCCCCTGCGGATCTATCGAGAAAGCGCGGCGGGTGCTGGGCTACAAGCCGCAATATTCCACCAGCGGGATGATCCGCGAGTCGCTGGCCTGGCTGATCGCCAACGGCCGTGTCGACCTGCCCCCGCTGGATTAGCGTTACCGATTCATTGGCGCTCCGCTTCGTCTTCCTTTTCCCGAGGCCTGAGTGAAAGATCAACCCGCCCTGATCTACAACCTGTTCCCCCGGCTGGCCGGGCCGTTCACCACCTGGCGGCTCCATCTCGAACGCGCCGCCGCGATGGGTTTCAACTGGTTGTTTATCAACCCGGTCTCTATCCCCGGATTTTCCGGCAGCCTCTACGCGGTCAAGGATTTTTATCAATTCAACCCCCTGTTTGTCGATACGGAGTCGACGCTCAGCCCCACCCGCCAGTTCGCGCAAATGGTCGAGCAGGCTCACAGCCTGGGGCTGCGCGTGATGGTGGACCTGGTGATCAACCACACCGCAATCGACAGTCCGCTGGTTAAAGAACACCCCGGCTGGTACAAACGCGACCAAAAGGGCAAGATCAAAAACCCCGGCGCTTACGAAGACGGGAAACTGGTGGCGCTCTGGGGCGATCTGGCCGAAGTCGACAACACCAGAAGCGCCGACCGCGACAACTTGTGGGAATACTGGCGGCAGCTTGTGCAGTTCTGGCTGGGGCTGGGCGTGGACGGGTTCCGCTGCGACGCCGCCTACAAGATACCGTCCGCACTCTGGCGGCACCTGATCGGCCGGGCACGGGAAAGCGCTCCGGCAACCGGCTGGTTCGCCGAAAGCCTCGGCTGTACTATCGAGCAGGTGGTGGAACTGGCCGAAAGCGGATTCGACTACGTGTTCAACAGCAGCAAATACTGGGACTGGCGTGAGAGCTGGTGCCTCGACCAGTACGAGCAGAGCCGCCAGTTGGCCCCCTCGGTCAGTTTCCCCGAAAGCCACGACACACCCCGGCTGGCGAAGGAGTTGAAAGGCGACCCGGCCGCCATCGGTCAGCGCTACCTGTTCGAGGCCCTGTTCAGCACGGGGGTGATGATCCCGCTCGGTTTCGAGTTCGCTTTCCGCAAAAAAACCGACGTGGTCCACACAACTCCGGATGACTGGGAAGCGACCGGAGTCGACCTGAGCGGGTTTATCCGCGCGGTCAACGAGTTCAAACTGGCGAACGATATTTTTTGCCGGGAACACCCGACTTATTCGTTCGGCCTGGCCGATGGTACCGGCGACGTGGCCGGAGTACTTAAACTGGCGGCTGAAAACGGCCCCGGCGCACTGCTGATGATCAACCGCAGCAGTTCTGATACCCAGCACGTTGTGGTGGAAAATCTTCGCCAGGCCCTGCCCGGCGGGCCGGAGATTCGCCTGGTGGTCCCCGGAGAGAAAGTTCGATCAGAGGTTGTCGAGGGTGAGCGTTTCGAGGCCGATCTCCCGCCAGCGGCATTGTGGCTGCTGATGCGCGATTCCAGCTAGAGCTAATGTCAGATGTTTTTTCTTTTTGTAAAGGCAAGAAAACTCTAAGAATGGTACAGAAATACTTCCTTTGTTAAAGAAAATCGTAGGGGCGACACATGTGTCGCCCGTCAACTTGTGCGCCTGTTGTATGCTTTGCGGGCGAGGCATGCCTCGCCCCTACAAGGAAAGGAACAGCCCTTGGAAGAATAACCAATCGAATAATTATTTTGACAACCGCTATAAACTGCTTCTATAACGCAAGGGAGTCGGACCATGAAACGCGCACTCCTGCTATCAATGCTTGCTGTTGTGTTTACGGTCTTCAGCGCTCCCGCCGCCCGGGCTGACTTCCTGGATGAGCTGGAGGGCGCGTCCTACATGGAAGAGGGGATCGTCTACGCTAAAATCGGCGAGCGGGATTAAAAGAAAAAAAACGCTTAAGAGCTTTTTGGGGATGGTCCTTTGGAGGATTTATTTTTTTAAGTTTTTGCATCTCTCCCGAAAGAGATTTCAGTTCCTGGATAATTGCATTTATATCGCGAAGAATGAATTTGATCAATTTAACGAAAATGTAAAAGCTGTAAGCGAGAATGAGAAAAAGCCCTATGCATTGGATATTAAGATTATCCAGAAAGACCAATACTTGATTAATAGACATTTTATCCCCCCAGTTACGGGGATTTGGCAGGCACTAAATTAGGGAGACATAAAGTGTATTTTGTGAAAAAAGGTTAAACTTCCATATTGTAATCACTTAAAGCTCGAAAAATGAGCAATTATCAATTGCATAACTGGAGGATTCACTTTGACTATGCTATAAAAATGACAGTTGTCAAGGATTTTTTTAAGGCGTTTCATAAGTTGTTGCTACAATACAAGTTACCAATAAATCTAATTTTTTACCCCAACTTTAAAAAAATAAATGCAATTTCTCTGCCAAACTAAAAAATCTCTATCATAAATCCCTATGTGTTTAAATTACATATAGATAACAAAAAAGGCAGCCATTAAGAATTAAGAAGATTTTACACAATACTTAAAATCTTTATAGTTCTTTTGCTCTATTGTGAAGTTTTTTACCAAATAAAGAGCACTAAAATGCAAGTAAATACTTATTGATCGATAAAAAACATCAAAGCCACAAGGTTTATACAAATAATGCCAAGCGAGATCTACAGAGAAGCAGCGACAGCTGGCGCGCCGATAGTGGACCTGGTTCAGTTTTCCGCCCGATTTCGCCCCACCACCCGCGCGATGGAACAGTTTATCGATAAGCATCTCAGGTAAACTTTATAATCACAACTCCGGGAGCAATCCAATGAGCAAAACTCACAACCGCCGCGATTTCTTCCAGTTAGCCCTGGGCGGAGGTACAGCCGCGGGTCTGCTGGCCGGAACCCTGGCCTCTCCTTCCTACGCCCAGCTCAAAAGGGACGGGGCAGCTGCCATCCGTCAGGCGGACGAGGCTAAACTAATGGCCGACGTGGTAATCGTGGGCGGAGGTCCCAGCGGCGTGACGGCGGCGCTGGCCGCAGCCCGCAACGGCAGCTCGGTGGTCCTGGTGCAGAACAGGCCGGTGCTGGGCGGCAACTCGTCGAGCGAGGTGCGGATGCATATCGTGGGCGCCAACAACAACCTCCCAGACGCGCGCGAGACCGGCATTATCGAGGAACTCCGGCTTGAGAACCAGGTGCGTAACCCCCAGCGCTCCGCATCGATGTGGGACCTGCTGCTCTGGGAGAAAACGTGGTACCATCCCCGGATCACCCTGCTGCTGAACACAGTGATGGACTCCTGCCGGACCGACAGCGGGCTGATCCGCTCGATCAGTTGCTACCAGATGACCACCCAGACCCGCTTCGAGATCGAGGGAGCGCTGTTCGCCGACTGCACCGGCGACGGGACCCTGGGCTATCTGGCGGGTAATCCCTGGCGGCAGGGCCAGGAGGGCAAAGCGGAGTACGGCGAGTCGATGGCCCCGGATGAGCCGACCCCCTACACGATGGGTTCCAGCCTGCTGTTCCAGGGGCGCGACATGGGACGGCCCGTGCCGTTTATCGCTCCCGACTGGGCGCACAAGTACCCGACCCACGAGTCGCTGGGCAGAAACCCCGGCAGCCCCGAATATGGCTACTGGTGGATCGAGTGGGGCGGGATGCTGGACACGATCAAGGACGACGACCGGATCAGGGAGGAACTGCTCAAGGTGCTGCTGGGCGTCTGGGACCACCTGAAAAACCACGGCGACCACGGGGCCGGCAACTGGGCGCTCGACTGGTTCGGCTTCCTGCCCGCCCGCCGCGAGAACCGTCGCCTGCTAGGAGCGTATATCCTGCGTCAGGACGACCTGACCAGCGGCCGGGTATTCGACGACGAGGTGGCGTTCGGCGGCTGGCCGATCGACCATCATTTCCCCGAGGGTATAGACTACAAGGGAAGCGATTTCTGGTTCAGCAACAAGCTGGACGACCTCTACAGCATTCCGCTGCGCTCGCTGCATTCGGCCACGCTGAGGAACCTGTTCATCGGCGGACGCTGCCTGAGCGCCACCCACCTGGCGCTGGCCAGCACCCGTGTGATGGCCACTTGCGCGGTAATCGGCCAGGGGATCGGCACAGCCGCGGCCCACTGCTCAGCCATGGGCAGACTGCCCGGCGAGCTGGGCAAGGACGATATCGAACAGATCAAGCAGACCCTGCTGCGCGACGACGCCTATCTGCTGGGCACGCCCAACCGCGACCCGGACGACCTGGCACGCAAGGCCAAAGCCGGTGCGGCAAGTTCCCTGCCCGTGTTCGGGCCGGAAAACGTGCTGGACGGAACAGCCAGGAGCAGGCACGGCAGCGGCCACCAGTGGCGCTCCCGCTCGCTTGATCCAGATGACTGCCGTCTGGAACTGGATTTCGGCGAACCGGTGAGCCTGAGCCGCGTTCATCTCTGTTTCGACACGGGCTTGAGCCGGGCGATGACGCTGACCCACCAGGACAGCTACCATGAAACGATGATCGAGGGGCCGCAGCCGGAGACCGTGAAAGACTACGTCCTGGAGGCGCATGTCGACGGGACCTGGTGCACAGTGGCCGTGGTGGCCGGTAACTACCAGCGCCTGCTGGTCCACGAGTTCAGCCCCCTGCCGGTAACAAAGCTGCGGCTGAACGTGCTGGCGACTCACGGGGTTAACCAGGCCAGGGTGTTCGAAATCCGCGCCTACGCATAAAAAAAGCCCCGGCCGGATCGGGCCGGGGTTTTTCGCCTCTTTCTCTCTGTGTCTATGTGTCTAGCTTTTCATGCAATCTTTATCAGGCCGTGTCCCGGTGGCCGGCCATGAACTCGGCGAACGAGGTTTTGATTTCGCCGGCCGCATCGGCCTTGATTTTCTCTCTCTCGCTGTCGCTGTACGGTTTGAAATTCCTGACCACTTCGATATTCTGCGGCAGGTGCTCCGGTTGAGGCATGCCCACCGTGGCCGAACTGATCGGCAGGCTGAGGCAGTAGCGCAGGCAAGTGGCGTAGTCGAACTTGTCGTATTTGCCCACAATCTGGTCCTGGCCCATCACCTTCATCGCGATAATCCCCATGTCCCTCTCCACCGCCATCGGCAGGGCGTTTTCCTCGAACCCCATGTCGCGGGCGTTGTTGGTGGCGACATTGAGCGCCATCTGGACGACATCGAGTTCGTGGCGGCCCAGCAGGGTGGCCAGCACCAGGCTGTTGGTATGGCTGCTGGCGCCGACCCAGCGGGCCAGGCCCTCTTCCTTGGCCCGGTAGAGCTGCTCCAGCGTACCGCCCTTCTTCTCGACCGCTTCCAGATCGTCCTCATGCTGCATGCTGTGCATCAGCAGCGAATCCACATAGTCGACGTTAAGCCGTTTCAGACTCAGTTCCAGATCCTTGCGGAACTGGTCCGGCCCTCGGGACATGATCTTGGTCTGGATCAGCACTTCCTTGCGCCGCGCCGGCATCAGCATCCCGATTCGCTCCTCGCTCTTGCCGTTGCCGTAGCCATGGGCGCTGTCGAGATAGAACACGCCGGAGTCGATCGCCTCGTTCATCACTTTCAGCGCCGTGTCCGTGTCGTACTGCACCCAGCGGCTGCCGCTGCCGAAGGTGAGCAGGGGCACTTTCGCTCCGGTTTTGCCGAACCTGCGGGTCGGCAGCGGCGAGGTCGGGATTGCATGGAACCTGCTGCCCTCCGCCCGCAATTTTCCACCCGCCATCCCGGCCGCGGCGAGCGCGGCGGTTCCGGCGATAAATTCACGGCGTGTGAGTTTACCGTTTATTTTATTCCTGCCGTCCATTGTTGTCCCTCCGTCAGTTTGATTTTTGTCCTCTTCGCTCTGCATCTCTCCGGTCATGCCTGCCGCGTGCCTGCCTGGATCCGACGCAATATGCCTGTGGTCACCAACCCCCGGACTTGTATTTATTGTAACAGGTTTAAGAAAATAAATCAATCTCAAACCAGTTCTTACAGTGTAATACTGAACTGAAACACCGCGAAAAATTCGAATTTATCCTTGCATATTCGGCAAAATAGTGTTAGTATATGCGCAGTCACTTAAAGACTATGAGGCTCTTATATCAATCGCGTTTCAGAAACCACTACTCGAGGCCGGTCCAAATGTCACCGTACCCAGTTGTCTCCACACGAAGTTTCGCCACTCGTACGCATCGCCTATACCTGCTGGCCGCAGTACTGCTGCTTTCAGCGGCCTTGCCGCTCACCGCCCGGAACAACGGGGTCCTGGAAGGGATTGTCACCGATAAGAGCGACGGCAGCCCGGTCGCGGCGGTACGGGTGACAGTGGTAAACAAGGGAATCAGCACGTTGACCGGAAGCGAGGGCCGTTACCGGCTGGAGGGCCTAGCGCCGGGACGTTACAAAATCATGGCTTCCGCCCCGTTTCATGCTGGTTCGATTCGGGAAGTCGAGATCACGGACAGCGCAACCGCCCGGCTCGATTTCCGTCTCGGCGACAAAGTGATCGAGCTGGAGGGAATAGTTGTCACGGCCACCCTGAACGAAAAAGAGGTGGAAGCCGTACCCGCCACGGTTGAGGTACTCACCCGCCAGGAACTGGACAATATCGGGGCTGAGAAAATCCATGCGGCGCTTACAGAGGCCCAGGGCCTGAATGTCCAGTTCGGCAACGGGCGGACTGTGGCCGTCGGCCTTCGCGGGCTCAACCCCAACCAGAGCCTGATACTGGTGGATGGCCGCCGTCAGGTGGTGGGGTTCAGAGACATGCTGCACCTGGACGATATCCCGCTGGGCATGATCGAGAGAGTGGAAATTGTCCGCGGCCCCGGCTCGGCGCTCTATGGCAGCGACGCCATGGGCGGTGTGATCAATTTCATCACCCGGCGGCCCACCGAGGGGATCAGGGGCGGGCTGGACATCCGCTACGGCCAGAGCCGCTACGGCGAGGCCGAGACCCCGTTTTTCAGCGGAGATATATCGGGGCGAAAGGGACCGATCGGGTTTTCGCTCTCCACAACGCTGAACTCGAGGGATTACTACGACCGCGACAAAAGCACGTTCCTGAGCGATGGGGACAATTGCGACGAGGCCGCGGGAGCGGGTACTGTCTCCTGGGAACTCGGCAGCGGTCACCGCCTGACAGGCGGCATGGACTACGCCTATTCAAGCCAGGAGGGAAACCGGGAGATGACCTCGGGCGACTGGGTGAAAGAAACGGATTGGAACAGGCGTTCTGTGTATGTGCAGTACGATGGCCGCCTGGCGGACAACGTGGACCTGATGGTGCGGGGTAACTTCTCGCATTACGGGTACGATAACCAGAATCTCCTGGTCAGAACGAGAGAGGGTGTGACTCCGTCTTCTCCCACCATCGACACCTACCACCTGGAGCAGAACCTGCGGCAGTTCGAAACCCGGGCCAGCGGGCTGATGTTCGGCAGGCACCTGGTCACCGCCGGTGTCGAGTACCGTATCGAGGACCGGATGGACAACGAAGCGGATAGCGACATCGACAACAGCGCCGTGTTCGCTCAGGACGAGTTCTGGCTGTCGGATATCCTGCTGGCCGTGGCCGGCGCCCGGTTCGACAGCCACTCTGATTTCGGCTCGGAGTTCAGCCCCCGTCTGGGCGCCACGCTGTTGCCGGCCAATAATTTCAGGATCAAGGCTTCCTACGGCGAGGGCTTCCGCGCTCCCTCGATCTATGAGCTCCACGTCCAGAAAGACACCCGCCGCAATCTGGTGGTTCCCAATCCCGATCTCGACGCCGAGACCTCGCGTGGATATGAGATCGGCGCGGAGGGTGAGGCCGGACCGTTCAGCGCCCGGGCCACCTATTTCCGCAACGATATCGACCGGATGATCAACACCGTCCAGATCGGGATCGACACTGTCAGCCTGGGCAGTACTGGAGGTGGAGGGGGAGGGGGCGGCGGTGGCGGCGGCGGCAGTGCAAGCACCAGGCCGATTTTCCGCTACGAGAATGTGGACGAGGTG
>VRUH01000038.1 GCA_019456185.1 Candidatus Glassbacteria bacterium
CAGATTGAACTTGCGGCGCATGATACTCGAGGCCGGGTCCTGGCGGCTGCGGCGCTCCAGGTGCTCGATCCGCTCGATTTCCTCCACCCGACGATGAGGCACGCGCTCGAGCAGTTGACGGGTGCGCGGGTTGGCGGCCACGTCGGGATGAACGAATACCGTATCGAATTCGTAGATCACCTGGCGTCTCCCTCGGCGATATCGGGAGCGCCAAGCAGGCGGAAGAAATCGCCGGCCCTGCCGCTGCGGGCGGCGTCGAGCAGCCGCAGAGCCGCCTGTTCCAGCTCCCCGGCCGAACCGAACTCGAACGAGGCGCGGTAGCGTTCGCCCTCGAACAGCCTCGGCGGCTCGATCCTGATTTCACCGCCCAGACCGAGTTCGCCGGTGAGCCTGCCCAGTTTCTCCTCCAATTCGCGCAGGGTGGGATACCGTCGCTCCAGCAGCACCCGGTGGACAGTCTCCCGTCCTCCCGAGGCCGCGGCCTGGGGGTCGAGCAGCAGCTTGCGGATCCGGCTCTCGGAGAGCACCTCCTCGGCGGTGGTGTGCTCGCGAAGGGTGATTTCCCCGGTCAGTTCCAGATAGCCGCGCAGGAGGTTGCCACCCGGCTTGAATGTCCGTACCACCACCAGCATCGCCCGCTGTCCCTCGCGGGACATGCGAGCCCAGCGCCCGGCCTCGCGGAGGCCGACTCCGTTTTCAGCGCACCAGCGGGCGACAGGCTCCTGCAGCCGCTCCAGCTCGCGCAGCTTGTTCAGTACGCTTTTCGACGAGCCCAGGCCCCACAGCGGCAGGAACGTGCCGATAATGTCATCCTCAGCCACCGCGAACTGCTCCCGCAGGCGACGGGCCAGCCTGGAGGATTCCACCGGGGTCAGCCGTCCGGCCACATCGGCGCAGCGTGTCTCGAATATCACCGCCGGCTCGATCTTTTTATCCAGCAGCACCACCGGAATCTTTTCCACTCCCGCCTCCCGGGCCGCCGCAACCCTCCGGAACCCGTCGACCACCACCAGCCCGGAATCGCCCTCCAGCGCATAGAGCGGCCTGATAACTCCCAGGCGGCGCACGCTTCCCTCCAGCGCACTCAGCACGCGCTCGGCCGGCCAGCTTAGCGCCCAGGTACGGTCCGAGGTGTCTATTTCATCGGTGGCAAACATTTTCAGCCTGGTTCCTACCAGAATCGTCTCATCCAATTGAATCCGCCTCGTCAAATAACTGTTTTCAGCTCTTTAACTCCGGGTGCAAGTTCCTGCTGACGGGCTTTCGCCCATTCCATTATCCGCTCGTAACGCAGCGCCTGAAGACGTTTGCCGCGTCTTGAGTAACCCTGCTCCAGAATCGCCGCCTTGCGCACCAGTTCATCGAGCGCGGCCCGATACTGAGGTTGGTCGAGGGCGCCGCTGTCAAGCGCCTTGCGGATAGCCCTCGCGCGCCAGCGGTCGAAACCCCAGTGGGACGATGACAACTGGTCTTCGTGGCCGCCCCGCTTGACAATCAGCTGCCTGTCAACGTACAGCACGGGCTCGGCGGCGGTCAACCGCAGCCAGAATTCGTAGTCCTCGCAGACCCGGTAAGCCCGGTCGAATCCGCCGAGCCGCCCGAACAGCCCCGTGTCGATCATCGCGCTGCTCGGGCTGATCCGGCACATCGGCAGGCACCACTCGAATATACGTCCCCCGCGCTTTGCGTGCTTGTTCATCGGATTGACCCGCCGTCCGCGGCGCACCCAGACCTCGTCGGTATGGCTGAACCGGTATTCCGGGTTCTCCGCGTGGGCGGCAAGCTGTGTTTCCAGTTTCTCCGGCAACCAGAGGTCGTCGCTGTCCAGGAACGCCAGCCAGCGGCCGCCGGCCTCGGCGGCTGCCCGGTTCCGCGCCGCGCTGACACCCCGCCTGCGGGTGCGCAGCACTTTCAGCCGGTCGCCATAGTCCGCCAGCAGCCTGCCGGTCCCGTCGCTGCTGCCGTCGTCGACCACGATCAGTTCAAAGTCCCGGAAAGTCTGGCTCAGCACGCTTTCCACCGCGTCACGAAGCATCGCCGCGCGGTTGTATGTCGGGATTATTACGCTCACCAGCGGCAAAAGAAGTTCCTCGTGACCAGGGCCGCACAATCGGTGCGGAGTCGGTTGAATTGGCGAAATTACAGCCAGTTAAGCTGAATATAAGCCGTATATTTAGGTTGACAAGTAGTTAGGGGATTTCTATTTTATATGATTCTTGTACTCAGCCCCGGAAGCTGGAGTTACCGCTGACCTGCGGACTCGGTCCTCTCCCGGATAAATGCCCGGAACTTGTCTCGTAACGTTTACCCGCATGGGAGTTTTCTCAGATGTTTCAGAACATCAAGTTCAAGGTGATATTCATTCTGCTGATCTTTTTCGGCTGTATCTACTATCTCTGGCCCACGGTCTACCTGGCACGGCAGAGCTCTGAGGAGCGCCGCCTGATGCACCTCTCCGACCCTCAGCGCCTGCGTGACCTGGAAGAGCGAAGCATCAAGCTGGGACTCGACCTGCAGGGCGGCATGCACATGGTCCTGGAACTCGACCGGGACGAGATGAATATGAGCGAGGGCGAGGAAGCCGACGCCATCGACCGGGCGCTGGAGATTATCCGCACCCGTGTCGACCAGTTCGGTGTCAGCGAGCCGCTGGTCCAGAAAGCCAGCAACGAACGGATTATCGTCGAGCTGGCCGGCGTGGTCGATACGGCCCGCGCCAGGGCGCTGGTGGAGCAGAGTGCGTATCTGGAATTCAAGCTGGTCAAACCCCAGGGCGAATTCCGCGAGGCGCTTAACATTATCGATGAACTGATCGAGGAAAACGACCTCTATATCCTGGCCGGGGAACGCGATGACGCATCCGGCGCGGCGGACGGGGATCGGCTGGCCGACGCGGCCGGGCAGGCCGAGGATGTATTCGACCCGATGGAACTGTTCGGCGAACAGCAGCAGGAGGACTCGACAGAGGCTGCCGCCGACACGAGCGGCGAGGGCACCGGTGAACTGGATGAACTGCTCGACGAGGGCGGCCGGCTTTCCGGCGAGGGAGCCAGCACGTTCAGCCGCCTGTTTTTCCAGCAGCCCATGCAGGCCGGGAGCCGTCAGCAGAGCGAACTGCTGGTGCCGATAAACAATGTGCCGCTGGTCCAGGCCTACATGGCTATCCCTGAAGTAGTCGAGATACTGGCCAACGCCGAAGTAAACAACATGGTGGACTACCTTCGCTACCGCAGCGCCGACGAGAGCGACGAGCCGGACACTCTTGAAATCATGTGGGGTGACGACGATACGAATTACCTGGGTCCCGACGGCAGCGAATACAAGCGCGTGTACCTGATGAAAGAAAAGCCGGAGATGACCGGCGAGTTCCTGGCCGACGCCAACGCCACGCTGGGCAGCGGCTACGATCCCTCGACTGCCAACAAACCGCTGGTGATGATGGAGTTGACCGGCGAGGGCGCCGACAGTTTCGCCGTGATTACCGAGAGGTTCATCCAGCGCGACCTGGCTATCGTGCTCGATAATATTGTCAAGTTCGCCCCGCGGATCATGAGCCGTATCCCCAGCGGCCGGGCGGAGATCTCGGGCGTGCAGACCATGGAGAAAGCCCGCGACCTGGCTATCGTGCTCAGGGCCGGCGCATTGCCCGCCCCGCTGCAAATCGCCGAGAGCCGGACGGTCGGTCCCTCCCTGGGCGCCGACTCGATCGCCAAGGGCAGCCGCGCGGCGATAATCGGGCTGACGCTGGTGGTGATCTTCATGCTGTTCTACTACAAGTTCGGCGGCCTGGTGGCCAATGTAGCGCTGATGTTCGACATGCTGATAATCATGGCGGTGCTGGCCGGGTTCAACGCCACGCTGACTCTGCCCGGTATCGCCGGTCTGATCCTGACTATCGGGATGGCCGTGGACGCCAACGTGCTGATATTCGAGCGTATCCGCGAGGAACTGCGCTCCGGCAAAACGGTGCGGGCCGCAATCGACACGGGTTACGAAAAGGCGTTCAGCACGATCATGGACGCCAACGTGACCACGTTTATCACCGCGATCGTGCTCTTCCAGTTCGGCACCGGCCCGATCAAGGGATTCGCCGTCACCCTCTCGATCGGCCTGGCGACCAGTATGTTCACCGCAATCTACGTGACCAGGGTCATTTTCGATCTGTGGACCAGCCGCAAGCATGTTAAATCCGTCGCCATCTGAACCGCGGTCGGCCGGCTAAATTGTAAACAGTTCAGTTATGCATAGGAACCCGGGAGCAAGTTGACATGGAACTGATCAAGAATCCTAATTTCGACTTTATCGCCCACCGCGGTATCGCCCTGAAAATATCGCTGGCGGTTATCGCGGTCGGCATTTTTTCGCTGATTCTCCACGGCGGCCCCAAGTACGGGATCGATTTCACCGGCGGAGCGGCGATCACGTTCAAGTTCGAGCAGGAAGTGGCCGCCGAGGATATCCGCGACGTGCTGAACAGGGCCGGGATTCAGTCGTTCGAGGTGACCCATTTCGGCGACCGCAACCACGTGCTGGTCAGGCTGCAGCTGACCGACGCCGGCGACAACACCTACCTGGGCACGATCACCACCCGGCTTGACCAGGCAATGCCGGACAACCCGTATATCGTGGAACAGAGCGATCTGGTCGGTCCGAAAATAGGCACCGAGCTGCGCGAGAAAGCGATGCTGGCGATGTTGTTCGCGCTGATCGGCATTATCATCTACATCTCGATCCGGTTCGAGGCCGAGAGCTTCCTGGGCGTGCTGGTCACCCTGATTTTCGGCCTGGTGGTGCTGACCGTGAGCACAACCAGCGTGGTGCTGGCCAGCGACCTGTGGACGATCCTGATTATCGCGCTCAGCGCGGGAGTTGTCGGGTTCATCTGCGTCAAGTTCGATTTCAAGTACGCCATGGGCGCGATCGTGGCGCTGATCCACGACGTTACGATCACGGTCGGCGTGTTCTCGCTGCTGAACAAGGAAATCGACCTGCCGATCGTCGCCGCGCTGCTGGCGCTTATCGGTTACTCGCTCAACGATACGATCGTGCTCTTCGACCGGATCCGCGAGGAGTACCCCAAGGAGCGCAAGCGCCTGAGCCTGGACCGGATTATCAACAAGAGTATCAACAACGTGCTCAGCCGCACGGTGATCACCTCGCTGACCACGATGATCGTGGTCCTGATCCTGCTGATTTTCGGCGGCGAGGTTATCCGGCCGTTCGCCCTGGCGATTTTTATCGGCATTATCGTCGGTACCTACTCCTCGATCTACGTGGCCAGCCCGGTGCTGATTTACTGGCACAACCGGTTCGGCGCGGGCGCGGACCTGACCAGCCGCAAGGCGACCGCCTGAGGCACGCAGCACATACCGGGTCAGCTATGTGAAGCCAAGCCCGCCCCAGCATCCAAAAGTGGGCGGGCTTTCGCTATTGGCGCTCTCGGTCCGATGAAACAGCCTGCGGGCCGCGGGGGTAGTATCCCCTGGAGAGAATATGCGTAAATCGACCGTACTGACGACAACCCTGATCGCGGCCCTGGCGCTGGCCGCCTGCAGTACCACCCACAAGCGCGAGGTGCTGGACCTGATCGGTCAGCTCGACGCCACGGTGATTAACTACCGCAGCCAGACTTTCGAGCTCAGCGAGCAGTTACCGCTGAACCGGCAGATGGCCGCCGGAGAACTGGGCAGCCACCTGGCGCTGATTTCGCCGGTAATCATACCGATCGGCCGGGGCGGCTACGATCTGGTCGATATCGAAAACGCCAAGGTATATCTCAGGCTGGAGATCACACCGGGCAACCACGACGGCGCCACCTCGGTAACCATGTTCGTGGGCAACAGTATCGATATCTACAACGACCCCTCGGCGGTCCAGGTTCAGCGCAAGATGTTCCTGCCGGCCATCTACGAGCTTTCCAGCGAAGACCCCAAGCTCAAGCAGATTTTCGCCCTGCCGGAAGTTGTGTTCGGCATCCGCTTCGTAATCGAACCCACCCGGCTCGACAGCCACTCCATCTATATCGAGGGCCATGTCGAAAAGTTCGAGGCCGAGATTTCAGGGGTCCAGGGTATTTTCTGACCATCATCGCCACCCCCGAGCCTCCCGCTCGATTTTCCTTGTCTGCCCGCCGATTTGTTTTATCATGGGTACATGCCGGTTTCGCAGTCCCATCTAAAGCACACCGCTTTCCTACCCTGTACAACCGAAACAAGGAGTCCGCATCCGATGAGCCCGCTCCGAATGCTCTGTCGTCCGCTCAGTGTCATCCTGCTCGTGCTGTTCCCGTCGCTGCTGCCCGCCCAGGGCGAACTGGCTGTCTGGGGAACCAGCGCGGCGGAGGCCGAACAGGCCGAAGAAATGCTGTACGATTACCTGACCGAGATCGCCTGGGACTATCTCGACCGACGCGACCGGGAGATCGCCGCGCTCAAAAGCGAGGGCGACGTGCGAAGGCGGCAGGAACTTGTGCGCGAGAGGATGTTCTCCACGCTCGGTCCGCTGCCCGGGAAGACCAACCTCAAGGCGAAAGTGACCGGCACCCTGAAACGCGACGGCTACACTGTGGAGAAAGTGGTCTACCAGAGCATGCCGGGCTTCTACGTGACCGGCAACCTGTTTATTCCCGACGGCGGCCGGAAACCGTACCCCGCCGTACTGGGCACCTGCGGCCACTCGATGAACGGCAAGGCCGCCGACGTGTACCAGGCGCTGTGGGTCGACCTGGTCACCGAGGGGTTCGTCGTGCTCACGTTCGACCCGCCGGGCCAGGGCGAAAGGTTCATGTACTGGGACGAGGGCCTGGGTAGCACCTGGCTGGAGGGCACGACCACCGAGCACAGCATGCCGGGGATCCAGTGCCTGCTCACCGGAGCCAACGCCGCCACCTATTTCGTCTGGGACATGATCCGCAGTATCGACTACCTGATCTCCCGTCCCGAGGTGGATCCCGAACGGATAGCGGTCACGGGCAACAGCGGCGGCGGGATGGCCACCGCCTATCTCGCGGCAATGGACACCCGGCTGGCCGCCGCCGTACCGAGCTGCTATCTCACCTCCTGGCGTAAACTCTGGAGCACCATCGGCCCGCAGGACGCGGAGCAGAACATGCTGCCCTTTATCGGCAACGGACTGGATTTCGGTGATTTCCCGCTGGCGTTCGCCCCCAAGCCGTACCTGATGAACCTGGCGATCCGCGACTTTTTCAATATCGTCGGCGCGCGGCACACATATACCGAAGCCAGCCGGGTCTACGGCCTGTTCGGGGCCGAGGACAAGGTTGCCAAGTTCGAGGCGGACGATTACCACGGTTACACCAGGCCCCGCCGCCAGGCCTGTGTCGAGTGGCTGGCCAGGCACCTCCAGGGCCGCGAGATCGACTACGACGAGCCGGAGCGGATTCCCGAGGATGAGCGGGACCTGTGGGCCACGCCCACAGGCCAGACCGTTACCAGCTACGATAACGCCGAGACGATGGCCTCTCTCAACCGCAAGTTCGCCGCACGGATCATGTACACCAAGAAGAAGCCGATCAAACTTCCCGAACTCGAAACCGAGCGCGACAGGATAATCACCCAGGCCCGTCGACTTTCAGCTTACACCAAGCCCCAGGGTGCGCTGGAACCTCAGCTGCGCGGTTCCGTTCAGCGGCCCGGAATGAAAATAGAACTGGTCAGTTTTAACGTGGAAGAGGGTATCACTCTGCCGGCGCTGCTGTTCCGCCCGGACAACCCCTCGGACGGCAAGCCGGCCGTACTCTGGACCTCGGCTTACAGCAAGAGCGACGACGCCGGCGGGGATATCGCCGAGCTGGTGCGGGCGGGCCATCTCGTACTTGCCCCCGACCTTCGCGGCCAGGGCGAAACAGCGAGGCCCTCTACCCGCAGCAGCCTGTTTGTCAAGTGGTTCTCGCCGGACTGGGACATGGCGCTGATGGCGTTCCATGTCAACCGGTCACTGGTCGGGATGCGCGCGGCAGACCTGGTGCGGGCCGTGGACCTGCTGGCGGAGATCAGCGGAGGCGATGAGATACTGCTGGTGGCCAAGGGACGGATGGGCGTGCCGGCCATGCACGCGGCGGCGTTCGACAGCCGGATCGGACGCGTGATAATCGAGGGCGGGCTGGTGAGCTGGAAGGCTGTGATCGACGCCAAGTACCACCGGGACCAGCTCGACAACGTGGTCCGCGGGGCTCTGGCCCACTACGATATACCCTCGCTGGCGGCCGCGATCGCCCCCAGGCCCCTGGTGCTGGCCAGCCTGTCCGACCCGATGGGCCGGCCGATCGGGTCGGATCAAGCGCGGAAAGCCTACGATCAGGCGGCCTTGTTTTACAAGGTAATGAACTACGAGGACCGTCTGCGGGTAACCGACCGCGGAATCGGCGTAAGTTTCATCGAGGCTTACGGGGAGTTACTGCAGGAACGCTAACGCAAAGCGGCACTGGCGCCCGACGGGGTTCGGCGGGAGGAGGAGGCGTTAGCGGTTGGAATTCAGCGCGGCATGTGTTTTTAGAAACTGACCTGGACCGTGGGGATGTTCTTTTCGATCAGGTCCCGGATAGTGATCCGGGAGCCGAAATCTTCGTAGAAGCGGAAGATCGTATCCCAGAAAGGCTTGACGTTACATTCCTCCTGACCCTGGCAGGCGTGGGTCTTGCGCCGGCTGAACTTGGCGCAGTGCCCTTCGCTGTTGAGTTCGCTGGACAACATCTCCAGCACCTCGCAGACAGAGATATCCCCGGGAGTACGCTTGAGGGTGAAGCCGCCGTGGATCCCGCGGGTGCTATCGATCAGGCCCTTGCGTTTGAGAATCCCGAGCAGCTTGTGGACATAATCCAGACTGATCTGTTCGCTTTCGCTGATCTCGCGCGCGGTCACCGAATCCTCGTCCCGGTTGCGCGCCAGGCTCAGCACACAGCGCAGACCGTATTCTTCCTGGGCGCTGAAATGCATTGAAAGGTCCACCTCCTTCAAACTTTTATCCGCCGCAGAAAACAGCCGGCCGGAAGCACTCATCAAGCGTAATTGATAATAAATTATTAATCCAAAGTCAAAGACAAACTGCTATATTGTCCTCAATCTCTAAGTTATAACGTCCCGGCAGAAAGGATTGTTGCTTTTTTTGTTGCCGGAGCTGCACTGACATCTTCATCACTTTCCAAACCGCCCACCTGGAGAGTACGATGGATGCAATGGAAGCGTTAAAATCAAGACGCAGTATCCGCAGTTACCGTACAGACCCGGTCGAAAAAGAAAAAGTGGAGGCGGCGATTGACGCCGCCCGGCTGGCGGCCACCGGCCATGGCGTCGAACCCTGGGAATTCGTGGTGGTCACCAACAATAAAATTCGCGCCCAACTGGCTGAAATCTGCGACTACGGAAAGTTTATCGTCCAGGCCCCGGTATGCGTGGTAGTCCTCTGCCGGGATACGAAGTACTACCTCGAGGACGGTTCAGCGGCAACGCAGAACATGATGGTGGCCGCCTGCGCCCAGGGGCTCGGCTCGTGCTGGGTGGCCGGGGATAAGAAGTCGTATGCGGAAAAAATCGTCAGGCTGGTCGGAGCGCCGCCGGAGTATAAGCTGGTCAGCCTGGTCTCGCTGGGTCTGCCGGCCGACGACCATCCGCCGCGGCGGAGCAAGCGCTCGCTCGATGAGGTGATCCACTGGGAAAAATTCTGATCCGGCTGGTCTTTCACACCCAACCGGGCAGGAGGCAGCGCTCAGCCCATGTTCCAACTCCACGCAGTCGACATATTCATTATCGTCTTCTATTTCGTATTCGTCCTGGGCGTAGGATTCTACCTCAGGCGCTACACGAAAAGCGGCGAGGATTTCTTTCTGGCCGGACGGAACCAGACCGCCTGGATTGCGGGGATCAGTTTTATCGCGGCCAACATGGGAGCGCTGGAGTTGATGGGCTGGTCATCGGCCGCCTACCAATACGGCATGCTCTCGGTCCACTGGTACTGGATCGGCGCGATCCCGGCGATCCTGTTCCTGGGCATCTTCATGATGCCGTTCTACCACGTGAGCCGCACCCATTCGGTGCCGGGTTACCTCAGCCTGCGCTACGGCGAGGCGGCGCGCTGCCTGAGCGCAGTCACGTTCGTGGTGATGACCCTGCTGGCCAGCGGGATCAGCATGTACGCGATGGGGCTCGTGCTGGAAAATTTCTTCGGCTGGGATTTCGATACCAGTATCTGGCTCACCGCGCTGACCGTGGCCGCCTATGTCACCATGGCCGGACTGACCAGCGCGATTTTCAACGAGATTGTCCAGTTCTTCATGATCTGGGCCGGCTGTCTGCTGATCCCGATTTTCGGGCTGATCGAGGTGGGCGGATGGGACAAGCTGGTGGCGCTGGTGGCCCAGCGCGCCGCCGAGTTGACCGGGCCGGGCGCCCCGGTGCTGGACCGGATGCATATCTGGTCAACAATGGCCAGTCCGGATCTCAACTCGATGGGCATGCACTGGCTGGGGATCGTGTTCGGCCTGTGTTTCGTGATCAGCATGGGCTACTGGACCACCGACTACCTGGTAGTCCAGCGCGTGCTGACAGCCAGGGATATCCGCGCGGCCAAGACCGCGCCCGTGATCGGCAGTTTTTTCAAGATGGCGATCCCGTTTATCGTCATCCTGCCGGGTCTGATCGGGTTCGCCCTGATCCCGGACCTTCAGCCCGAAAGCCCTGACATCAGCGCCACCCAGACCTACAACGCGGTGCTTCCCCTGCTGATGAAACGCTATTTCGGCCCCGGGCTGATCGGGCTGGGTATAATCGCCCTGATCGCCGGGTTCATGAGCGGGATGGCCGGCAATATCAGCGCGTTTGCCACGGTCTGGACCTACGACATCTACCGCTCCTATATCCGCCGAGACAGGCCGGACAAACATTACCTGCTCTTGGGCAGGCTCAGCACTCTCGTCGGGGTGCTGATCTCGATCGCCACGACTTATATTGTCAAACGGTTCAGCAGTATCATGGACTACATGCAGGCCCTGTTCAGCTTCTTTATCGCACCGCTGTTCGCCACCGTGCTGCTGGGGATGTTCTGGAAAAGGACAACCGCCCAAGCCGGTTTCTGGGGCCTTCTGCTGGGCATGTGCACGGCGATCGGAATATTCGGCGGCGTAAAATTCGACCTTGTGGACCCCGGTCTGATTACGCTCAGCGAGAATCCCAGCACGATGGCGCTGAATATGTGGCAGGCGCTCTGGGCGTTTGCAGTCAATTTTATCAGCACGGTGATTATCAGTCTGCTCACCAAACCCAAGCCGGAAGAAAAACTTGTCGGGCTGGTGTTCGGCGCAAGCGAACTGCCCCACGAGGGTCCATCGGCCTGGTACCGCCGTCCGGCGTTCTGGGCCTGGGTCAGTTTTGCGATTTTCGTGGTCCTGAATATTGTTTTCTGGTAATCCAGTGGAGGCAATCCGATGAGCGACAACCTTCAGATGAGCCTGTCAATCTGGTTCCTGTGCGGAATAATCCTGGGAGTTTACGGGATAACAGTCACCGCCAGCGGAATCTTCAACGCTCTGAATCCTCCGCCTGTTTTCGGCGCCGAATACCACCTGGATATTGTCTGGGGCCTGGTGCTGCTGTGCGCAGGAGTTGCGTTCATGGTCCTGCAGCGTCCCTCGCGGGTAAACCGTCTTCGGAGCGAAAAAAAGCTTTAAGAGAAAAGCTGTAAGGACGCGGGCCGGCACGTTCATTGCTTTCCACCGCGCCCCTTCATCCCCCCTCACGGCGGCTCCTGCAATGAACGTGCCGGCCCGCCTGCTGCTTAGTTCAAGAATCTGGCCGATACTCTACTCGGACAGGCAAGGGTATATGAACAGGGGCTGCCCGGTCGATCCGGAGCAGCCCCTGTCCTGTTGATTCTTCGGATTAACAAATTAAGAACTGCGAAAAGTTGCAGGGGCGCACCCCAAGTATCCGCCCGGGCTTCAAAGTTCATATGTCGATTTCCGCTTGCGAGCCACCACAATCTGCGTCCTGCCAAAAAACAGCGAAAGTGAGTGCATCTGCCTGTTGATCTCCCGGTTGGCCTCGCGTTGACGGTCGTCCGGCTCGCTGGCGAGCGTGCGGCCTGTGAGAATGTAACTGAGCGGCCAGAGCAGGGCGAGTGCCAGGCTGCTTCTGCGGATATGGTCCGTGTCCACTCGCTCTATTTTAAGCCCCGCCGTGTGCAGGATATGGCGAAACTGCCAGAAAGTGAGCGGATAGATATGCTCGATATAACGGTTGCGCTCGTACTCACTCGACGGCCTCACGGCCAGTGCGTAGAACCCTGTCAGCAGAAACCGTAACCGGCTGGCGGCGTTGTTGATATTGGGCGAGGTGATTACCAGTGTGCCGCCGGGCGCCAGCACGCGGGCCAATTCGCGGGCGAAAGCGTACTGGTGCTCCAGATGTTCGATTCCCTCGCAGCAGACCACCAGCTCGAACGAGTTGTCGGCGTAAGGCAACGGGTCGTCCAGGTCTCCTTTGGTCAACCGCACTCCTGTTTTATCGGCAACAAAGTTTTCCGGTGCGATATCCAGCGCTTCCACCCGGTGGCCCAGCCGGACCAGTTCCGCGCTGAGAGCTCCGCGACCCGGAGCGAGTTCCAGCGCGCGGCATGGCGCCAGTTCCGCGATCATACTCGCCACCTTGCGCTCCAGCCGCGAAAGTCCTGAACTTTGCAAGCTACTCAACCTCCACGTATTTTTCGTTAAACACCCCGCTGGCGACATCGCGCACCCGTACCCGCCAGTCGCCCGGCTTGTCATTCAGCGCCAGTTGAAACGACTGCCTGCCCCTACCCGCGGCAGTGGAAACGTTGCCGCTGTAGTGACCAAGTTTCTCTCCTTCCGGCCCGTAGACCTCCACGACGAACACGTGAGGTCCGGCCGAGGGCAGACTGGCGGCGCTACTCTCTGTTGACGCGGCCAGATTTACCCCGAACGAGAACTGGACTTTGCCGCCCCGGTGAGCCCGCCGCGGCAACTCCAGCGCAACATCCGTCACCTGGTAGGGCAGGCTGGCCAGCAGCTTGATTTCGCCGGTGGTGATCGGGGTGCGGATCGTGCGGCCGCGGCCCAGGTAGCGCCCGTTGCGCACGTCGTAGTGGTAGCCGTCGTTCGGCAGCAGGACCTCGATATCCCGCGGCGGGCCGACCATCCGGTAGTCCTTGATCAGTCCGATCAGGCTGCCCGCGCCCAGGTTATAGGTGGTCATTTTGACCGCCTTGAGATCCGTGCCGCTTGCCGGTCGAAGGCGGAAACGGGGCTCGTAGCCCGCAGCCCGCAGCAGTCTCATCGCCGAGTTGCGGACAGCGCTGCCGCGGCCCCCGGCGCGAAGGTTGCCGTAGCCGGAGACGAACGTGTTGAGATGGTACGCGCCGCCGTCGCCGAAACTGTTACGGTAAACCAGCGGCAAGCCCGGACCCAGGTCCAGTTGCTCCGCAGCGGAGGCGTGAAGGTCACTTTCGGCGATCTCCAGTCCCCAGCCGCCGCCGCGCTGGACGATACCGCCGTTGACAGGCACCTGGCCGGGCTCGGCGGTTATCCCGAACAGGCTGTCCAGCGCACCGGCAGCTCGCCAGCGGCAGTGCCCGTCCATCTGTCCGGTCTGCGAATCGCCGATCAGCGCTCCCCCGCCGCGCACGAAGCCGGCGATTCGCTCAGCCGCCCTGTCGCTGAGGGCCAACGAGTTTGGCAGCACCAGGATTTCGGCGCCCGACCCGTCCAGCCAGCCGTCCTCGAGCATCTGGCAGCCGATCACCCGGTACGGTACGCTCAGGTCCTCCAGCAGCCGGCGCCAGCTCTCGTAGTTCGCTTCCCAGCGGTCGAACATCGCGCTCGGCGCTCCGTCCTGCTCGATAATCCTGCCGTCCTGGATCCAGCTCCCGTGGATCGACTGGATCGACCACAGCAGCACCACCTCGCTGGGTGTTGACTCCCCGGCGGCGATTAGTTTGGCGATACCGCCGTGGCGCAGCTCACCGAAGATGTTCATCATGTCCCGGCCGCTCTTGCACAGGCGATAATCGGGGTCGATAGTGGAGAACTGCCAGAATATCGCGCTGCCGGCGGTGTGCCCGGCGAACAGTCTGCTCCAGAGCTCGTAGTCCAGCTTGGGTCCCCAGACCCCATAGCCAGTGCAGCCGGTGATCTTGCCTCCCTCGCGCATGAACGCCTGGTGACGGGCCGGTTCGCCGTAGGGCTGCGTATGGTCGATCGCCTGGTCGATCAGGTAGTAGTCGTAACCGTTGTGCGGCACCGTGCGCTGGGTGCCGGTCATCATCACCAGACCGTCGTCGTCCACCTCGCGCACGAGGCCGCGCACATAGCTGTAGTTGTCGGCGTAGGAAATTTCCATGAACGTGCGGTGGTCGGCCCAGCTCGAATAGTTGCCCCGCTCCTGCGCCTCGAATGTGTCGTCCGGGATCACCTCATCCCACCCGGCAAACGTGGTCCCCCACTGGCTGTCCAGCGCATCCAGCGAGCCGTACCGCCCGCGCAGCCACTCCCGGAAAGCGGCCAGTGTGTGTGGGCTGAAACACAGATCGAACGCATCGCCGTAGTGGGTCAGCGACGGTTCCTCGTAAGCGTAGTAGCTCAACGGGCTGAAGCGTTTGAACCGCGATACTTTTTCGAATATCACCCTGCGCTGCTCTGCCAGGTATTGCGGGTCGTGGAGGCAGTTGATCCGGTGCAGATACTGTTTGTCCCGGGTTTTAAGGTAGTTGGTTTTCGCCTGGCGATATGGTATCTCCCCCGCCCCGTCCAGCGACTCCTCGGTGTCCAGCCGCGTCTCGGCCTGGATTCCCAGGTTGCTGCGATAGACAAATTCAGGGCTGATCGCGGCCCAGGCGGTCACTCCCAGCTCCTCCATCCTGCGGTCGAGAAAATTCCATTCTCCGGCAGTGATCATCGGCATGAACCGGTACATCATCACTTCGTAGTCGTCCCAGGAGGCCGGCCGGTCGATAAAAACGGCCCGGGACAGGCTATGCAGCGGGTCCCCGGCCGGCGACAGGATCCGGACGCTCACCACTGCCCGTCGGCTGAGACATCCGCCCGTGTTAAACGCGAACGGAGCCGATCCGCCGGTTGCCGCCACAGTGTCGGCTCCCAGCAGCCTGCCGCGGTTGTCTGTCAGGCTCAGAGCGACCCGTTGAGGATTTCCGCTGAATTTGACCTGTCCGCTCAGCACGATTCCCAGCGGGACAGTTTCCGCTTCCAACTCGATCGCCTCGACCCGTGGCCCCTTGACGGTCCGCCCGAGCGCGGAGGCGAAATCCACCACGCGGCCGCCGGAGCGGATATGTCTCAGCCCGACAATTGCCAGGCTTGCATGATACGTGTTGACGAACCTGTGTTCGATCCGCCCGGAGGCGTGCACGGCCAGCGTATCGACTTGCAGTGCATCCCAGGCGCCGTTGCGGAGAGAAATTTCCACCGAATCGCCGGGAAAGACACCCTGCAGCACGGCGGTCACGGTCACCGAACCGCCGTCATCCCGGATCGAGGGCGAGAATATCCCGCTCTCGGGGTTGTCCCGTCCGGCGGCCCAGCGCACAGTCCGGCCCACCAGCGCATACAGGTATTCCCAGTACGGCAGCCCGTCGCGTTCCTCCAGCGGGTTCTCCACCACCGGGAACATCCCGTGGTCCACCCAGCCGAAGGCGGCCACCCGTCCCCTGCCGTAGGAGCCGACCGCCAGGATCGGGCTGCCCTCCCGGCTGGCGATCAGCACCTGGTCCTGGCCGGCGTCGTAGGCCAGATGCGGGATATCCTCCGTGGGCACCAGTTCCAGCGGGATTCCCCGGGTGATATAGTGCTCGCCGTCCACGACAGTCCACTCGGCCCGGCGCATGCCGCCGGGCATCTCCTCGGGCTGGTCGGCCTCGCGAAGGTGCACCTGTTCCATCTCGATCCGGCCGTCGAGCGGGCTTAGCTCGGAGAATATCGAATCCGCCTCAAGATCAGTCGGCTGGAACAGCACCAGGCCCGCGCCGTTACGGACCCGCTCCAGCAGGGCCCGCCGCAGTTCCGGGGGCCAGTTCTGCCAGCCTCTCATCGGAGTCAGCACGATCACGTCGAACTGCTTGTCGCTCTCCAGCTCGCTGGTCAGATCGGTGTAGCTGATCGAGAACTTGTCGTCCACGTGGTCGTAGCCCAGCGCGCGGGTGCCGTAGAAATCACCGAACGCCCAGCGGTGCATGCCCAGCGACGGCTCGAACGTGACCGTGGCCGGTTGCAGTTCGAAACGCTGCATCAGCTCCACCATCACCCTGCCCGCCGCGGCCCGCGGAGTGAACAGACCCTTGACCGCCCCCTGGGCGTCGGGACGCTGCCAGGGCACGTGGGGGGTTGCAATCGAGTCGCTGTAACTAATGTCCATCTTGCCGCGCTGATCCAGCTCCGGCTGATATTCCCAGGTGCGCACGTGGTCGAAATAGAGCAGCGCGGGGCCCGCCGGAGCGTAGCTTACCGCTCCCAGGCTGTTGAAATCCAGTCCGTGCAGGGTCTCGCGGCGGAACTGGAGCATGTTGAGACCCTTCTTCAGGTGACGGACCTCCTGCCATACTCCGCCCACGCTGTCCCTGAATGTCACCAGCAGACCCACCGGCTCGGGAGCGTAGATATCGGTGAAAAACGCCTCGTAGATTTTCCAGCCACCGCCTCCCTCGTCGCCGAATTTCTCGCGGATAATCTCCGCCATCCGCCAGAGGCCCACCAGGTCAACGCTCAAAGTTGCACCCCGGCCGAATTCCACACGCAGGTTGTGCTTGCGCTGGGTGGCGTAGGTGCTGTCCAGGGCCACCCGGCCGGAACCTTTCAGGGTCCAGCGGCCCAGGTCGCCGTCCTCGAAAGTCTGCAGCCTGCCCCAGTCGTCCTGGGCCGCGGCATTACCGACCAGCAAAACTGCCAGGATCAATACCGGAACAGATACCCTGATCCCCACGGACTGTCGCATGCGGAACTCTCCTTTGGTCACACTGATATTGTAGCGCACTTGAGTTTTTTTCGACTGCAAGCAAACCTAATATCAGGATTGAATTAAAACAACCGGGACAAGCCGGAAATCCCCCCAAACCGTCCCCGGAACCAATTGACTGACCAGCGGTTATTACTTAACTTGACAGGCGTACCCTGCGGACCGGCAGCGAGTATACCGGTCCGGAAGCCCGGACCCACCGATAATTCCGCTGGAGACACCGATGAAAAAGCTGATGCCCCTTCTGCTGCTTGCAGCCGCTCCCCTGTTCGGTTTTCCTCCGCAGCCCGGCCTGGTCGGGCAGTGGGCTATTTTCGAGCTGAGCTTTAATGCCTCCGGCTGGAGCAACCCGTTCCTGGAAGTCGAGCTCCACGGCGTATTTACCGCGCCGTCCGGCACGGAGCACCGGGTAGAGGGGTTCTACGACGGCGACGGGGCCGGCGGTGTCACCGGCGACGTGTTCAAGCTGCGCTTCGCCCCCGGTGAAACAGGCGCGTGGCGCTGGCGCACCGAGAGCAACCGCGACGCGCTCGACGGCCAGGCCGGAGAGTTCACGGTCACCCCGAGCGCCAACCGCGGCCCACTGCGCTATGACCCCCGGCGCCCGCGCTGGCTGCACTGGGCCGACGGCACGGTCTTTTTCGAGTCGGGGGCCGACGACCCGGAGTGCTTCCTGGCCGACAAGTTTATTACCCAGCAGCAGCGCTACGAGGGGATAGACTACCTCGCCGCCAAGGGTGTCAACAGCCTCTACTTCGGCGTGACCAACGCCGGGCCGGGCGACGGGACCGCGGAGATGAAAGTCACCCCCTGGATGGGCGGGTTCGACAAGCCCGAGTTCGACAATATCTGCCTGCTGTTCATGAACCGGCTCGAGGGCGTGGTCCGCCGGCTCGACAGCCACGGGATGACGGCCCATATCGTGCTCTACCTCGACGACTGCTGCCAGATCAGCGATGCGATCACCGCCGAACAGGAAGAGCTGCTGATCCGCTACCTCTGCGCCCGGTTCGGCAGTTTCAGCGGGATTGTCTGGAACCTGGCCGAGGAGTTCGACGAGTGCTTCACCGAACAGTGGTGCTCCTCGCGGGCGGCGATGTTTGTGCGCCACGACCCGCTGGGCCACCCGGTGACAGTCCACCAGCTCTCGAACGACGAGTTCAAGCTGGCCGGCGACCCCAATTTCGGCACCACAGCCATGCAGTTCAACCGGACCGCGCCGGACTCGATCAACGCGATGGTCCGCCACCTCCGCGACCAGACCGAAGCCGCCGGGCGGCCCCTGCCCGCCTCGCTGATCGAGTGGACCCCGCTCGCGCCCGAGGAGGCCGAAACCGCGCGCAGGGGGATGTGGGCGATCGCAGCCGCGGGGGGCAGCTACCAGGTGTTCAACAAGAATAACGACGAGCCGATGACCGCAGAGTTCGCCCTCTGGGAAGAAACCTGGGGGTATGCTGATATCGTCCGCCGCACCATGGAGGCCCTGCCGCTGGATGAGATGGAGCCAGATAATTCGCTGGTCTCGCGGGGCTTTTGCCTGGTGCAGCCCGGTGAGCATTACCTGGTTTACCTGCCGGAAGGCGGTGAAGTTACTGTTGAGGTGACCGGCAGCGCGCTTGCCGCTAACTGGATCGATCCGCGCACGGGCGAGCGCACGCAGGCCGGGGCGGTAGAGGTTGGCAAGGTGAGTTTCAGCACCCCCACAGAGGGTGACTGGGCGCTGGTGTTAGAATAGGAGTTATAACAATGGCCGATATTACGGAATTATTATCTAAACAGTTGGAAAAACTTGTTAATCTCGATTCAGAATGCAAAGTCGATAAAAATGCATTCTTCGATCTGGAAAGCATTGAAAAGATATTCGCATGGTATGAAGAAACTAAAACTATACTAAATGGCCACTTACAAAGACGCTTTTTTGCAGAATTTGTTGCTATTATGCAAATACCTAAAGATAGTGACGTTGGCTATCTAGATTACAAAGTGACTATAAGCAGTTTCAAAGATTTCCTTAAAAATGCAATCGCCGATATAGAAACTTATAGTGATGGTATGAAATCCAAAGCAAAAAGAAGTGTTGCAGCTGCTTCAAATACTTCTGATATAACAAAAACGGGAAAAAAGGTATTCATTATTCATGGCCACGATTATGCCAACTTAGGCAATCTTGAGAAATTGTTAAAAGACAGATTTGATTTAGAAGTTGTAATATTGAAAGACAAACCAAAAAAGAGTAGACCTCTGATCGTAAAACTGGAAGAAGAGGCAGAAGGAGTTGGATACGCTTTTGCTTTATTTACCCCTGACGATTTCACAGTAAACGAAAATGAAGAATACTATGAAGCTAGACCAAACGTGATTTTAGAATTGGGTTGGTTTTTTGCTAAAATTGGCCGGGAAAATGTTTCCATATTGCTTAAAGAAAACACAAAAGTACCTTCAGACCTTGATGGTATTGACAGGATAGAGTTTATAAAAGTTATAAATGAGCAATTTGAAAAGATCGAGCTTGAATTAAAGACAGCTGGAATAATCGAATAGGAGTGAATAATGGCCGAAAAAATGTCCAAAATGTATTTCACCGGCAGCGGGAAGAAATTCCCCGGCGGCTTCGAGGTGCTGGGTACGTCGTATGAAAAAATCGAGGACCTGCGCTACGGCACCAACCCCAACCAGGGCGCGGCGTTCTACCGCCCCAAAAGCGACAAACTCGGGGGCGTAATCGGCGCGATGGAGATGCTCAAGAGCGGCAAGGGCGGCCTGAGCCAGACCAATCTCGAGGATATCCACCACGCGCTGGGGATCGTCAAATATTTCGAGCGGCCCGCCTGCGCGGTAATGAAACACCTCAACCCCTCGGGCGCCGCGGCGCAGCACGAGAACGAGGACCAGCTGGAGGTCTACAAAAAAGCGCGCGACTGCGACAGCCGGGCCGCGTTCGGCAGCGTGGTGGCGTTCAACACTCCGCTGGGCGTGGCCACCGCCGAGGAGATCATGGCTACGATAGTCGAGGGCGTGGTGGCCCCGGCCTACGAGGAGGGAGCCGCGGCGGTGTTCGAGGACTTCGGGCGTTTCAGGCGCAACCGTCATATCCGCGTCCTGCAATGCGGCCCGCTGGACAGGCTGCCCCGGTTCGAGGGCGACGACACCGGCGGGGTGCTGGAGATCAAGGTGCTGGGCGATGGCGCCCTGGTGGCAGCCGAGCCTTTTCTCAGCTCGATTCGCGGCGAGAGTGACCTGCTGCCGGCGAGGGCAACCAACAAGGAAGAACAGGAAATAATCTGCCGACACGAGCTTTCGGCCTCCCAGGCCCTCGACGTCCTGTTCGCCTGGTACGTCAATTTCAACGTCCGCTCCAACGGCGTGGTGATCGCCCACGAGGGCCGGACAATCGCGGTGGGCACGGGCCAGCAGGACCGGGTGGGCGCGGTGGAGCAGGCCGTGGCCAAGGCTGAAAGCTACCACGGCGCGGACTCGCTTAACGGCACGGTGCTGGCCAGCGACGGGTTCTTCCCCTTCCGCGACTCTATCGACTCCTGCGCAAAAGCCGGGATCGCGGCGATTATCCAGCCCGGCGGGTCGCTTCGCGATTTCGAGGTCGTGGAAGCCTGCAACGAGCACGGGATCGCGATGGTATTCACCGGCGAGCGCTGTTTCAGCCATCACTAGTCGATTGGATTGACAACCCCCGCCTGCCTGCAGCAGGCACCCCCTTTATTAAGGGGGAATAAGGGCGCCGGCTTTCCCGCGTGTGCGCCCGGGCGGACACATGGGTCCGCCCCTACAAGAAATCGATAAACAGTTCACGATTCGTTTACGGGCAATAACGGGCAACGGCAGGATTATGAGCGTCCGCACTTTGATTGTCGATCAATGGTACCGCCTGGCGTTCTCGGTTCTGGTGGCAGGGATCACCGTGGCCGCGGTGGTGCTGGAGTTCCGTATCAATTACGTGGAACGCTCTATCGGGCGCTACCTGACCTGGCACAACGCGGGCCGTCAGGAAGCAGGCCAGATCTGGGAAACTGTCTCGCTGAGCGAGGAAGTTCAGCAGCAGCTCGACGAGCTGGTGGCCGACCGCCGGGCACAGGTCTCGCTCGACGAGCAGGTGGACGATCTGGTGCAGCTGATCCAAATGGCCCGCGAACGCGAACAGGTGCTGCTCTCCCGCGACCGGTTCCTGGAAATCTACAACCGGATGCCATCCTACCAGAGCGCCCTGATTATCGAGCCGCTGCAGCTGCTGGAGCTGATCGGTTCGCTCGAGGGCTGGCAGCGCACGCTGATCGAGTTCGAGGGCGGCGACATGCTGTTTTTCCTGGTTGACGGGACCAACAGCGTGCTCCAGGAGCGGCGACTGGACGCGGACTATGTGACATTCTACATGAGCGGAGCCGGGTCGCGCCCGTTCGGGCGGGACAGGGACGATATCTCAGCCGCCGAACCCTACCCTCCCGATGTGTTCTACGACGCCTGGGCCGGCCTTCCCGGCGAGCAGCGCAGCGGAATCCCGCTGAGCAACGATGAACTTATCGCCTGGCGCTACCGTCTCCTGCGCGTGGGCGTGAACTTGCGCAACCTGGTGGGCGAGCGCACCGAGATCGCGTTCGAGCTCAGCGGCGACCAGGGTCTGACCACCGTGCGCGTACTGGGCCGCAGTCTGGCCGTGCTGCATCTGGTCGACGAGATGAACCGGCGGGCGGGCCGCCCGCCGATTGCGACCGATGATCCGGAGGGGGGCGGGTTCATTTTCACCCTGCCGCTTTGACTGGGAGTCAAGAGCAAGAATACAGGAGCCGGTATTCAGAACTCAGGAGAAAGGCAAAAAGCATAAATGCAGCACACCGTCTTTTTTTTCCTTATCGTTGTCTTTTGTATTTGTTCTGTCTTCTGACTGCTGACTACTAGGGAGTGAAAACGCATCCAGCTTTATGTTACCCGGGCCGCCGTTGAAAGGGAACACATTTGAAAACGCTGTACAAACTGATCAAATCCCTGTTTTACCTGGGCGTAATCACAGCCGTGCTGGGGTTCTGCGCCGGAGTGGCGGTGGCGATCATTGTCGGGCGCGATATCCCGCAGCTCCCCGATGAACTGGAAAAGCTGGTGCTCAACACCCGCACGGAATTTTACTCCAGCACCGGCAAGCTGATCGCGACCATGGGCGAAAAGAACCGGGTGCCGCTCTCCCGGATCAGTCCCCATTTCCGCCACGCTCTGCTGGCCGCCGAGGACTACGATTTCTACAAGCACGCCGGCATCAGCAAAACGGGTATCCTGCGGGCGATCTGGACCAACATCCGCGCCGGGCGCGTGGAGGGCGGGGCCAGCACGCTGACCCAGCAGCTTTCGCGCAATTTCTTCTTCAGTCTGGCCCAGACCAGTTCGCGCAAGATCAAGGAAATCCTGCTCGCTTTCCAGCTTGAATACATGTTCGAGAAAGACGAGATCCTGGAGGCCTACTGCAACAACATGTATTTCGGCAGCGGGGCCTACGGGATCGAGGCCGCCAGCCGGGTCTATTTCGCCAAGCACGCCGACCAGCTCACGGTTGCCGAGGCGGCGCTGATGGTGGCCGTGCTCAACGGACCCTCGCTCTACAACCCCTACGCCCACCCGGGGCGCGCCCGCAACCGTCAGCTGTGGATCCTGGGCAGGATGGAGGCCCTGGGCCTGATCAGCGGCCCCGAACGCCTGGCCGCCGAGCAGGAGGAGCTGCGGCTGAAACACTACACCGAGGCCGAGGCCCGCAGCAACTATTTCCTGGATTATGTCAAAGGTACGATAACCAGGCAGTTCGGCGAACAGTTTCTCTATTACGGCGGACTGAAAATCTACACCACTATCGACCAGCGCATGCAGAGCGCGGCGGTGGCGGCGATGGCCGGCAACCTGCGGCAGCTCGACGGCCTGTTCGGCCTGCCCGACTACGCAGCCCGCAGCGACCGGGCCGCCAACGGCGATTACCCCCAGGGCGCGCTGGTAGCGGTGGAAAGCGGCACCGGAGCGATTCTGGCGATGGTGGGCGGACGAAACTACCAGGACAGCCAGTTCAACCGGGCCGAAAGCTCCAACCGGCTGCCGGGCAGTGCGTTCAAACCGTTCGTCTATTACACCGCCATGCAGGAAACCGGCCTCAGTCCGGCATCGACCCTGGTGGATTCGGCGGTGACCTACGAGCTGCCCAACGGCCAGACCTGGAGCCCGAACAATTTCGAGATGGATTTCGCCGGACGGATTACGATCAAGAAGGCGCTGGAAAAAAGCCGCAACGTGATCGCCGCGCAGTTGATCACCATGGCCGGCCCCGAGCGCGTGGCCGAAACCGCCCGGCGCTTCGGGATCACCAGTCCGATCATGCCCACGCCGTCGCTGGCCCTGGGCACCAGCGGGGTGAGTCCGGTGGAGATGGCCGGGGCGTTCTCGGTGCTCGCCACCGGCGGAGTGTATTACGAGCCCTATGCGATCAAACGGATCGAGGACACCCGGGGCAACGTGCTGCTCGACCCGATCCCCCGCGGCCGCGAGGTGGCCAACCCCCAACTCGTCTACCAGGTGGTGGACATGATGCAGGGCGTGATGGACCGTGGCACGGGAGCGGTAATCCGCAGGATGGGGTTCACCCGCCCTGCCGCGGGCAAAACCGGCACCACCAGCAATTACCGCGACAGCTGGTTCGTGGGGTTTACCCCCGGGATCAGCACCGCCTGCTGGGTCGGGTTCGACGATAACCGGGAGATGCGTTACGACGACAACGGCTACATGCGCGGGCTGACCGGGTCGCGCGGGGCCGCTCCGATGTGGGGGATGTTCATGCTGAAGGCCACCGAGGGCGCCGCCGGCCTTGATTTCTCCGTACCGCCCGGGATCGACTTCCTGGAAGTGGACGCGTTTTCCGGCCTGCCGCCCTCGCCCTCCACGCCGCCCGGCGAATTGATCCGGGCGGCCCTGCTGCCGGCCCAGGTGGACGCGGTATTGCAGAAAGCGGGACGCACCGGGGACAACTCTCCCCAGCCCCAGTTCGATCCGCTCGATTTCTGAGCGTTAACAGACAAGGAGACTGCCAGATGAAACATACAGACTACCGCGACGTACCGCTGGAAAAGTTCGCCGGCGAGGGCGCCCGGGGCGCGGGTATCCGCTGGATAATAGGCGAGCGCGACGGGGCGGAGAATTTCGCCATGCGGATGATCGAGATCGAGCCCGGCGGCCACTCGCCGTGCCACAGCCATCCAGGAGAACACGAGATTTTTGTCTGGCGCGGCAAGGGAGAACTGACCATGGACGGCGAAAGTTATCCGCTGGATCCGGGCAAGGCGGCGTTCGTTCCCGACCGAATCGAGCACCAGTTCCGGAATCTCGGCGATGATACACTCGAATTTATCTGCGTGATACCGTTGAACAAATGACCCACTTCCTAAAATACGTCTCCGCCAGGGTTTTCTTCGGCACGTTCGTATCGCTGTTCGCGGTGTTCCGGGTACTGAGCTGGTACCACGAGGGAATCGGCGGCGGAGATACCGACTGGCCGCTGATGGTCGTGACCTGGCTGGCTGTGCTGGCGGTAGTCAGCGCGCTGATGAGCCTGTGGGGACGCTGGCGGATCGGGCAGATGCTGAACGCCGAGCTGGACGACATTCGCCGCGAGTACCACCCCCGGCTGCTGATCCGCGCTTACCGCCGCCTGTTGAGCTACCTGGAAAGCTGCTGGTTTTTCAACACCACGCGCGCCAAGCTCTCGCGGCGGGTCGCCGCCCGGTTCGGCGATATCCTGCTGGGGATGCGGATCGAGGACGAACAGGCGCTGTCGATTTACGAGGACGTGCTGGCCGCCGATCCCGGGCGCGAGCGTTACTCCGAGTTTTTGATCTCCGCTTACAGCCGCAAGGCCCGTCTGGAGGAGAAGAGTTTCAACTGCCTTCGCCGCCGCTTCCACGAGCGTCCCGACGACCGGCTGGTGGGTATCCTGGCCCGTGAATACACCCTGCGCCGCAAGCTCAATTTCGAGAGCGAACGGGTGCTGCTGACCGCACTCAAGCTCTACCCGCGGCACAAGGCCAAGGTCATCCGCTTCGCGGTCCCCCGGCTGATCTCGTTCGGCCGCACCGATGACAACGCGGCCCGGTTCTATCTCGCCGCCGCCGAGATCGGCTATGACACCGAGGTGGCAGGGATGCTGCGCAAGCTCGAGCGGATCTACCGGTCGAAGGAACGCGACGACGCGCTGGCCAACCGGCTGTTTAAAACAATCGAGGAGAAACAGATCCCGAGCGCGGATGACCTCCCCGACAAACTTGGCAGCCGTCCCGGCGACTGGGGCGAACAGGAAGACGTCGACTCGTTCCGCCTGGAGGGCATGGACGACGGTGACGAGAGTCTGGCGCGCCAGGGGATGGAGGAGGCCGGACTTACGCGGGATATCTCGCTCGACAGCCGGTTCCACAACTGGCTCCAGCGGCTGGTGGCCGGCGGCCGCGCTCCGGTTGGCCGCAGTATGCGGTACCTGCGGATTGTTATGATCGTGTCGGTGGTTGCTGCAGCGGCCTATTTCTCCCGTCCGCTGTGGCAGCGGACCGTCGCCGCGTTCGGCGAAAAAGAGGATGCCAAAACCGAATCTGTCAGCGAGGATAGCGGGCCGGCAGAAGGTGAGCGAAGAGAGGGAAACTTTTCGATCCAGGTGGCCGCCCTGGGCGACAGCAGCCGCGCCGCGGAGCTTGCCGGGCGGTTGACCGGCCGCGGGATTCCCGCCCGCGTTTCCCCGTCGATGGCAGGGTCAAGGAGGCTCTACCGCGTGCGCCTGGGCGCCTACGCCACGCAGCAGGCCGCCGAGCGCGAAGCAGCAGGGTTGCTGGCCGAGGGGGTTATCGACGAGTGGCAGGTGGTGGAAGAGCAGCGATAGCAGTTGTGTTTTAAAGATAATATGCGAGAGAAAAGGCGCACATTGCAGTGCGCCTTTCTGGTTTGGCACTTAACTGGCTCGCCCTTGACAGCGCTAGCACCTGCCAAGGGCGATATCGATCAACAGCGCCAGGGCATCCCTGATATTGCAGACCCCGTCTCCGTTGTAGTCCGCGCTTGCGTCCGGGTATTCCTCCATGCAGAGCTGGATCAGTTTGATAACGTCCAGAATCCCCGCCTGGCCGTCGCCGTCGTAGTCGCAAGCCGGTTTCTGAGCGCTGGCTATCGGCCCGATATACTCGGTGGCCAGCACCACGTTGTCAAAATAGACTTTTGCGATGTTGTCGTTGTAGGGTATGGTCGTGTCGGCCGGGCTGTAATCGTTTTCAAATATGTGGGCCAGGTAATACTGCAGCCAGAAGGTGTTGATCTTGAGGTTTTCGGTCGTCCGCCAGCGGAAGCCCTCGAACGGCTGCGGGTCCGTATTGAAAGTCCCTGAGCGGCGGAACACGTCCCTGAACCATGTCCCCTCGATCGTGCCCGGACCGTAGCGCTCCACAAGCTTTCCATCAATCCAGAAAGCCTGCTCGCCGTTGCGTAGT
Organism: Candidatus Glassbacteria bacterium; assembly: GCA_019456185.1. NCBI lineage: Bacteria > Candidatus Glassiibacteriota > Candidatus Glassiibacteriota bacterium. The sequence goes on from VRUH01000038.1 coordinate 26,492, forward strand.
TCGGGATCGTTGAGCTTGATCATTATCTCGACGCACATCCACTCGTCACGTTTGGCCTGCAGCGGCTCCACCGGCGCGAACAGGTTGCCGTAAAAAGGGTTGGGCCGCCCATCGCTCTCCCCCTCTGGAGTTTGCCAACTGTGCATCTCGGACCAGTAGGAATAGAAAGTCCACCCGCCCGGAGGATCGGTCACAGTACGGAATGCCAGGTCCATGCTCGTGGAAAACCTGTCCGCACCTTCCGGGCGGGAGCCCGCGCCGCCCGCGGGCCATTCATTAGTACTGGCTGTGCCACCCATGTGGACGAAGTGATGAACGTAGGGCGCATCCGGGGCGAACTTGCAGTAAAAACGGGCGTACAATTGCTCGTAGCCTTCATCAAGCAGCTGCCAGAGATCGCCACCCACATTCCGCCCCTTTGTCGCTGTCATCCTCAGGCAGTACTTGCCCACGCTTGGTGCGGTCGTATCCCTGACAATGAAAAGAACCGAATTGTCGGTACCATTGTTAACATTGGTCCAGCGCTGGCTGAGATCGGTGGCCGTAATAGACTCGAAATTCTCACTGAAAACCACCGCCGGATCGTTCCCGATCCCCTCATCGCCGGGGTAACGGGCGGCTATACCCATTGTCCCCGCAAGGGCTGTCTGCTTCTCAGCGCCGTTGTCCTGGGTGACGGCCACTCCCCAGATCAGCAGCATCGCCAGCGCACAGATCGAGATCACGATTTTTTTCATGGTTTCCTCCCCACTGGTTAGTACTTTTTTTTATGCAGTATCCTGTCGCCGGGGTTCTCCCGGCCAGTTTTCCGAAAATACGACAAACCGCCGCCGGACACTGGATCAGGACAAAGCCCGCAGCTTGATAATCAGCGCAATCGAATCGGCGATAGTCACCGCCCCGTCGCGGTTGACATCGGCCGAAAGGCCCGCTTCCCCGCGCACTATCGACAAAATCAGCGCAACCACGTCCAGGATATTCAGCTTGCTGTCCCGGTTGAAATCGTAGGCTTCGCTGTCGCTCAGTAACTCGTAGGCCCCGATATCGATCGCCTCGCCCGCAACTGTCCGGGGTTCCTGCCCGCGGGGGTGGTCGTAGTGGAATTCGGGTGCCTGGTCCGCGCCGGGCAGCCCGGCATCCACCAGCGGGCTGCCCGGCAGGGGACGGTAATCTCCGCCCTCGATATTCACCAGTCCGGGGTTGTCGCCGCCGAGGGTGGCGGTGAACGCGGCGGGCACGGCTGAGACACCATCGGATATCCAGTTGTTCGATCCCTTGACCGGCGTGGGCTTATCCGCGTCAAGCAGTTGGATCTCTCCGGCGCCCGGGGCGATATAAAACACATTGTTCCAGGCTTCGAACGTGGTACTGCCGACAGACGCCGTACCCGGATACCAGAGGTGGACGAAGCTGCTGCCCGAGGGGTAGAGGTGGACAAACGTGTTGTTGAACAGGAGCAGCGAGCCCCCGCGACGGTTCTGGCCGAAAACCATGAACTGCCCGTTGGTGCGGGCCTGGTTGTCGGTAACGATCACGTTGCCGATCAGCAGGGCGTCCTGGTCGGTGAACTCGCTTCCCTCGACCATGTCCACCTGGTAGTTGCCGCAGGACTGGAGGTAGTTATAGGCGAACACCAGGTCCTCGGCGCGGGTCTTGAAATTCTGGCCGCCGTTGTGGTGGATATAGCAGAAACGCACGATTGTCAATCCCCAGCCGCTGACATAATGGCCGTGCTCGTAACCAGCGCCGGGAAAACTGTTCCAGGCCACCTCGTTGTACTCCAGGGTGAGGTTGCCCGAGGTCGAGGTGCAGAATATCCCGTCGCCGTTGTAATAGACCGCGCAGTCGCGGATCGTGCAGTCGTTGCCGGGATAGATATAAAAGCCGCCGCTGTTTGCTCCGGCCTCGGCCCAGGGATGGGCGTTGCGGACCTCGAGGTGCTCGATAGTCCAGAAATTGCCGGAGACCTTGATCAGCCCGCGGTCGGTGTTCTTCCAACTGGTGGAATTCAAGGACCCGTCGATAATCGGCCGCGGGTTGCCGTCGCCGCGGATCTTCAGCGGAGCCTCCGCGGTAGCGCTGGGGGTCAGGTCGAACGTTTCGTAATAGACTCCCGGCCCCAGCACAATCTCCTGCCCCGGCTGGACAGCGGCGACAGCCTCGGTGATCGAGCCGTATTCGGTGAGCGATCCGCCGGCGTCGATATAGACCCCGTGCTCCAGGCTGCTGGTGGAGGGGAAGCCGGGCGTGGGTGTGGAGTCGCCCTTTTTCGGGCCGCCGTGGGTGACCACCAGCATCGGCGGGGCGCCCCCCTCGCGGCTGTTGAACCCCAAGTAGACATCGCTGGCGTTCCAGCGGATATCCACCTTGAGGCAGAAACTGACCGCGTCGTCACTCTGGGCCTGCACGAATCCGGTAACGTCGACCGCATTGTACTGCCCGCCATGCACGTACACGCTGCCCAGCAGATCGCCGTCGGGCGGCTTGTTGATCCAGTACAGGCCGTACTCGTTCCAGGCGTCCTGGTCGACTGAGTGGACACGCAGGCTGTCCTGGCGGGCGCGGCTTTTCCAGAGCCTGAGTTCCGCGCCGGAGATCGATGAGGGGTCGATCCCGTTGAGCTCGAACATCAGATAGGCCTGGTGGGCCACGTTGACCGGGTTGTGCTCGAAACGGCCCACGCAGAGATAACCCTGCCGCCCGCCGTCGGGAACCAGTTCCCTGTCGGTCGTTCCCGACACGGTGGCATCGGCGTCGCAGTAAAGCGTATCGACTACCTCCTGAGCGTGCAACGCACCGGCTGTAACAACAGCTGCGAGAACAAACATCGGGACCAGCGAGCGGAGCATCTGTCGTACCTTGCTGACTTTTGTGATTTGTACCGGGCAGGCGGACTTTGCAGCAGGCGGACCTGCTTCGTGCGCGCCCGCTTCAATTAATTACGGTTTAAGCTTATCCTCCTGATCAGGATAATGCAAGCCTATGTTGTGCTCGCCTGCAGACTATTGAAATGACCTGACAAACTGTTAATTTGTGTCAGCGGCGGAAATCCTGTTATTACCATAACACCAGGAGCAGAATATGTTCGATATAAGACGCGGTCCGAATCCGGTATCGATACGCCCGCCTGTTCGCTCCGGCGCGCTGCTTGCTTTATGCTGCTGCCTGATCTCTGCCTGCGGCAGCGGTGGGCCGGAGGTGCGGACGAAGGGGTCGGTGATGCGCTGGACCCATTTCGATATCGCGGCCCGGCTCCCCGGCAACGGCTATGGTACCGGCAGTATCGGGCTGGCGGACTATGACCGCGACGGCGACCTGGATATCGCCCTCTCCCGCCGGGAAACCCTGACCGCCTACTGGTTCGAGCGCAGGGACGATTCCACCTGGGTGCGGCACGAGATGGGAACCTCCGAGCACCTGGCCCGCGCGCTGGGAGCCGAGGCGCTGGATATCGACCGTGACGGACTGACTGACTACGTAATCAACTCGGTCTGGTTTAAAAACCCCGGCGGGCTGGGCCAGAATCCAGATAAACCCTGGCCGATCAGCGAATACGATACCGAAGGCCGCCACGATGTGGTGGCGGGCGATGTGGACGGGGACGGCTTCGAGGACATCCTGACTTATGGCTATTACGGCAAGGAACATGACATCCTCGCCTGGTTTGACACCTCGGCTGATTTGGAGCAATATGTGATCAGCGAGGGTTTCGGGCATCATGGCGGTATCGCCCCCAACGGCATCGGCGATCTGGACGGCGATGGTGATCTGGACATAGTGGTGCCGGAATTCTGGTTCGAAAATCCGGGTGATGGACGCGGCGGGTGGGAACGGCACGAATGGCCCCATGAACCGATTCCGCACGCCACCTTCGGGACCAGCACTCGCTGCTGGGTGGCGGATATCGACAGCGACGGCGAGAACGACATAGTCTACAGCGACTGCGACACAAGGAATTCCCATGTCTACTGGTGCCGGAACATTGGTGGCGGCGCAGGCTGGGTACGCCAAATGCTGCCCGACCCGCCGACCGGGGCGGGCGACGTACCGGGCACCGGATCGTGGCACTCGCTGGGGGTGGCTGATTTCGACGGCGACGGGGACCTCGATATCTTCGCCGGGGAGCAGGAGGACTCGACCAACAGCGGCCGCGAGCCGCTGCTGTCGATGAAACCCAAGGGACTCAAGGAGCGCGGCGTGATCTGGCTCAACGATGGCTCCACCGACCCGTCTTTTGACTGCTTCGTGATCCATCTCGACAACCCGGGCTGGCACGACGCCAGGCTGGGCGATGTGGACGGGGACGGGGATATCGATATCGTCAGCAAGGTCTGGAACAAGGACGGCGAGTATTACCACGCCGATTACTGGCGGAATGATACGGAATAAGACTAGAAGTTATTTCATAACTGGAGTTTTAATTCAAACTTTCGCCTATTGGTAGGTAATCCCAAAAACACAACCCCCTGTCTCCCCCTTTTCTAAGGGGGACTAAAACCGGACAGGATTCCCCTCTTGAGAGGGGTGCCCCCGGCAAGCCGGGGGCGGGGTGTGTATTCCCCTTAAAAAAGTGGTGCCACGATTTTATCGAGGGCGGGGTGTCAAAACGCCCCCTGCCTCAGAGCAGCTTGCCCAGCGCCTGGTCGCCCAGCTCGCCGAACCCCTTGTCGATCGCCTTCTCGTAGAGCTCCAGCAGAACGTTCAGGCCCGGCAACTCCAGACCCACGCGCTCGCACTCGGCGCGTACGAGCTGGAGGTCCTTGCGGTGAAGCTTGATCTTGAACCCCGGACTCAGGTCGCGCTCCAGCAGCATCGCGCCCCACTTGTTCCAGATAAAACTGCCGGCCGCTCCGCCGCCGATAACCTCGTGGGCGTCGGCTGGCTTCAGGCCCGCTTCCTCGGCGAACCGGAACCCCTCTGCCAGGGCCAGCACGTGAAGGCCCGCCACCAACTGGTTGCAGCATTTCATCAGCTGCCCCTGGCCGGCCGGGCCGACATGGACCAGTTTCGAGCTGTAGTGCCCGGCCACGGGCCGCAGGATATCCACATGCTCCTTTTCCCCGCCGGCCATCACCATCAGCGTACCCTGGGCCGCGCCGCTGGTGCCGCCGGAGATCGGGGCGTCGACGAACCCCAGGCCCTGTCGGCGAAGTTTTTCGGCGAACACGCGGCTGGCGCTGGGGCTGATTGTCGAGTGGTCGACAATCACGCTGCCCTCCGCCGCGCCTCCGGCAACCCCGTCCGCGGCGAACAACACCTCCTCCACGTCGGGCGTATCGCTGACACAGATCAGGATCAGCTCACAGGCCTCGGCCAGCTCCGCCGGCGAGGAACAAACCCGCGCCCCGGCCTTGCTGTGTTCTTCAGTCCCGGAGGCGGTCCGGTTGTAGACCGCCACTTCCAGGCCCGCATCGATCAGGCGCCTGGCCATCGGGCCGCCCATCAGGCCCAGGCCGATAAATCCTACTTTCCGCACTGACTCTCCCAGTGATGTTCCTTTTCCTCGCTTATAATCAGCGACCATTGGGCATGGCTACGGTGTACTTGCAGGGATAATTCGATCAACATCAGCTCAATCCCCCGGTGGGCGAACACTTGGGTTCGCCCCTACGGGATTATCGGGATGTTTAATTTCGGCGCAAAGCTCCGAGGAATTCTTTTCGATTAAATCCCGTAGTAAATCCTGTCCTGTTTCTCTTGCCACCTGCCCCCGCTGAATTCGGGGAATTTGGCCGGCGCGCTGCCCCGGGCCACCGATTCGATAGACAGCGGGGTAAGCGCGCTCCAGGCCACCGCATCGTAGACATTCAGCGGAGTGGGCGCCTTACGGCGCGCGGCCTCTAGGAACTGCTGGACCGCCAGAAAATCGCTCACGCCGCGTCCCAGGTGGGCCACATCGAGGCTGCCCCATTTTTTCCACAGCGGGTGGTCGTACTTCTCGTAGTAGGGTCCGGCGTCCTCGTAGGCCCGGTTGGCCTGGCTGATCCCCTCGATGTAAATCTTGTCTATGCTGCCCATGAAGATACCCTTGTCGCCCTGGAAACGGAGGATCGGGTCCCACGGGCGCGGAGACTGGGTGTCGTAGTAGACCGTAACCGTACTGCCTCCGGCGGTGCGGATGATACTGGTGTTGATATCGCCGGCGACGAAATCGATTTTTGCCGCCGGGTGATCGGGTCCGAACCTGTCTTTGATAAGTTTCTCGGTCTGGACGCTGCGGGAGCTGACCGAGACCAGGTAGTCGAACCTGTCCCCGCGGTTGATCCCCATCGCCCAGGCGGCCGGGCCGATCGCGTGGGTGGGATACAGGTTACCGTCAAACTTGCTCCTGGCCTCGGCATAGAAAGAAAGCTCGCCATTGGGTCCGATCCGCACCCCGCGCTCATCTTTCTGGTAACCCACCGCGCAGTGGAGCAGTTCGCCGAACAGGCCCTGGTCCAGCAGGTTCATCACCATCATCGCGCTGCGGAAATAGGCGTAGTTTTCGAGCATCATCAGCGGAGTACCTGTTTTCTCGCAGGTTTCCACCAACTGCCAGCACTCGTCGATGTCCTGCGCCGCGGGGACTTCCACGCCGGTATACACCCCGGCCTCCATCGCGGCCAGGCACATCGGCACGTGCCAGACCCACGGCGTACCGATAATCACCGCATCGAGGTCATCGCGCTCCTCGAGCATCCGGCGGAAATCCTCGGGACCGTCGCCGTAGCCTGCGGGCAACGGCTGGCCGCGTCGCTCCACCAGCCGCTGGGCGCGGCCCAGGTTGCGCTCGTTGATATCGCAGATCGCGGGAATTTCCACCCAATCAAGCTGCATCGCCAGACGCAGCAGCACGGTTCCCCTGCCCCCGACGCCGATAAAGCCGACTTTCAGCGGTTTCTCTGCCTGCTGGCCCTGTCCGATCCCCGGCATGCCGACTGAGGCCAGAGCCAGGGCGGCAGCCGAGGAGGTACGGAAAAAATTCCTGCGGTCGATCCTGTTGGTAATCATTTGATAGTCCTCCGCGTGCGTGTTATTCATTCACCGACAACTTCGACCTCGATCTTGGAGAAGCATTGCAGGGCGCTTTCCATACCCTCCAAATCCTCGATAACCTCTCCTGTAAACTGGTATTGCGCGGTGCGCGCCCACGGTTCCGGGGTGGATAGATTGCCCGGCTCGGCGATTATCTCGCCGCGGTAGATCAGCGAGGGCTGGCCGTTGTGCTGGTAGTCGAGCTGCATGTTCTCGCCCTCGAGAGGAAACGCAGCGTTGAAATCCGCAGCCACGTTCAGCTCGATATAGTAGAACAGCTTCCTGCCCCGCTGGATACCCGTGGCCGATGCGCTGACAAGCCGTTCCAGGCTGGTGGCGGCGGTGATCGCCTCGGGAGCGGACTGGCGCGGAGTGGGGAAACCCTCGTTGCCCGTTTCCTCCCGCCAGACCATCACCCAGGCCGGCAGCGAAATCGGGCACTCGACTTTACCGTAGAAATCGCCGGTGGCGGTGCGGTATGTCGCAGAGACCGTCTGCTTTGCGCCGGTTTCGGCGTCTTCGAGCCAGATCGCCACCTGGGGCGGTTCTCCGTAGTCGCTTTCCTCGTAGATATCCGCTTCCTGGTGGATCGTGAACCTCAAGCTTACAGTTTCCCGGGCCAAGGCAAAATCAAGTTGAACCGCAAGCAATGGGAGGATGAGTAAAATAACCTTTGCCATTTCCGCTCTCTCTCCAAATTATCAGATCATGTAACTGAATTGCCGAGGTGTCAGCCTTGTTAGTTGCAAGTATCATCTCTGACGAATCAGGATTCCATTCATTCAACCAGCCGTGAGTTTTGCGCCGGGCCGGGTGTGCGTCCACGCTTGGCGATTGGTTTGCCGCTGATTTCTTTCAGGTCCATGGTCATGTCAATCGGGTCGGCGGCGGAGATATAGCTTCCCACCCCGAACGCGTCGGCTCCGGCCGCGGCCAGCGGCGGAATGCGCAGCGGGTTCATTCCGCCGGAGCAGAAAATTTTCACGTGGCCCGCTCCGGCGCCATCCAGACCTTCCCTGGTCCTGGCCACCAGCTCCGGCGTGACTCCTCCCAGTTCGCCTGGTGTATCCAGCCGCACACCGTACAGGTCCCGGCCCAGTGCCCGCGCCACGCGGACCGACTCCTCCGCCTCGTCGCGGAACGTATCCACCAGGCAGACCAGCGGGCCGCTGCCGGCGAGGTGCTTAAGATACAGTTCAGCCGTTTCCAGAGTATCGCCGACTATCAGCACCAGCGCGTGGGGGATGGTACCCACCGGCTGACTGCCCGCCAGTTGCGCGCCGAGGATATTGCTGGCGCTGCTGCACCCGCCGATCAGGGCTGCGCGCTCCATCACCGGGGCGGCCGCCGGATGCAGGTGACGGCTGGCGAAACAGGCGACCGGCTTGTTTCCCGCGGCCCTCACGCATTCCGCTGCGGCGGTGGCCCAGCCGGAACTCGAGGAAAGTATACCGAGAATCGCTGTCTCGTGGATACCGAACTCGTCATAGGGCCCCTCGAGCTGCATGACCGTCTCACCCGCGGCCATCCGCTCCCCCTCCGGCAGCGCCCGGACGGTGACCTGTTTCCCGTCCAGCAGGCGGCGGACCTCCTGCCCGCCGATGAATAAGCCATCCGCGCTGGCGTGGATATCGGCGATTACCGGCGTGCGGTCCAGGTGTTCGGCGCGCAGGATCTGGCGGGTCTTGAGAAGGTAGACATCGGCCACACGGGCCGAGTGGATCTCCGAGTTGTCGGCACTGAACAGCCGCCGGCTGTCAGCGGCCGCACCACCCGCGATCTCGTTCAGATTTGTGAGTTCACTGTTGCCGGACATAGCCCCAAGCTTTCCAACCGACCTAAGGTTTCGACTGGTTCAATATTGCATTGACCTGAATTCGGCGAAATAACTCAGGAATAATATAGCAGATGTTAACGTGGCTGAAAAGTTCCCTCTAGCGGAATCCGAGTCCAGGATGGCCATTGCAGATTGATAAGAGGGTGAACCTTTATTCCCCGGCACTGCTGCACTCGATATGATCAGAAGCTGAATTCAAATCCGGCGGCTTTGGTTGACCGGCACGATATCTGCGTTACATTATCATAAAGACAAAGCTGTTTTGGCTGGATAACAGTTTAGCGGTTCCCGATATTCCAGGCAGTCTTTATCTGCTGCGTTATCATTTTCGAAGTTCGGTGATAATTTTCATTTACCTGTTCTTGTTCACATCGGCTCAAGCCCTGTTTAGCGGTAATGAGGGTGCGGCGTTCCGTCAACGCGACGTGCTGACGATCTTCTTTATTATCCCCATCTCCGTGGGCTTCTTCAATGTCAGAGGATGGCTGGCTCATCGCCTTGGATTGCATCATGCGCGGTTAAACATTCAGCATATTGAAAGCGGATAATCAGATGGCGCCTGAAAACGGAAATCTTACCGAGTTCCTCCGGGAAGCCGACTCCCAGCCGGAAGCCCTGGCAGACCTGATCGAGTTCTACCGCACAGAGGGAGCGCCGCTGCTTACCCGCTGGCGCGAGTTGCTGGCAAAATATTCGCGAGTGGAATTTATCGGGATGGGCACCAGCGAGATCGCACCCCTGCTGATCCGCTCCAGCCTCGCCTCGGCCGGAATTGGAGTTAGTATTGTCGATGCCGGAGAGTATGTTCATTACCATAACGCTGATCCGGCTGAGGGCACCCTGTCAGTGCTGATCTCCCAGTCCGGCGAAAGCGCGGAAACCAAAAAGGCCACTGCCGCTCTTGCCGGACAGGGCGCTCCCGTAGCAGTGATCGTCAACGACGAGGACAGCTCGATGGCCGCCGCGGCTAAGCTGGTGCTGCCGCTCAAGGCCGGCGACGAGAACTCGATATCCAGCAAGACCTACCTCAACACCCTGTCCGTGCTCCATCTGATGGCCGGCGGAGAGCTGGCCGAGCTGGATAAAGTCGCCGGCACGATTGGCCGCGGTCTCGATAAACCGGCGATAATCAGCGCCGCAGAACACCTGATGCCCGCAGACAGTATCCATTTCATCGGCCGCGGTCCGGCGCTGTGCTCGGCCGGCCAGCTCGCGCTGACATTCATGGAAGGGGCGCAGGCCCATGGCAGGGCGTTTACCGGCGGCGCGTTCCGTCACGGCCCCTACGAGGTCCTGGGACCCGGCCACCGGGCCGTAGTCCTGGCCCCCGGCGGCAGGACTGTCAAACTCTGCCTGGCGATGGCGAACGAGATGGCCGGCGCCGGCAGCCACGTCGTGCTGGTAACCGACCTGGATGAAATCGAGCCGCGGGAAAACCTGGTGGTGCTCAAGGTGAAAAACCCGGTCGGCGAGCGGACTTTTCCGCTTGCATTCGCCAGGGTGCAGGCCTGGCTGCTGCATCACGTGGCACGCCTGAGAGGATACGAGGCCGGCTTTTTAAGCAGGGTCAGCAAGGTTACGGATGTGGAGTGAGGTCTAACCGGCGGCTGTTCCGGGGCGGGTTGTATCCTGGCTGAACAGCTTCATCAGGTTTCCGTCGGAGTGGCGGCAGGAGCGGCCCTCGATGATCTCCAGCTTCAGATCGGCATCGGCTTCGATCCGGTCGATATCATCGCCCACGCTGCGCGTGTTGCGCATGTTGATCCCGATAAAGTAGCCCCTGCCTGCGTGAAAGTCCTGGAAAATCTTGACCGGGAACTTAGCTGGGTCGCTCCTCGCCTGATCCGAAAAAATCCGTTGCAGGCAATCGCGGAAACTTTTGGCCAGGCTGACTCTCAGGAGATTGACGTCGGGTTTGTTCAACTCGTTGAGCATGAGGTATATCGTTTCGCGCAGGAGATGGAACAGGTCTTCCTCGGTCAGCGCCGAGCCGTCGTTCAACTCCTCGTGGCTCGGGGCGATCCCCTTGCCGTCGGTAGCAAAAAGCAGCACGCCTCCGCTGACCACTAAATTGACCAGCCTGGCAGAGATTTTAAGCTTGCTCTGCTCCAGCTTTTCCTTGTTGACAATCCGTCCGTCCTCCAGGTGACAGGCCATGGCCTCGCTGAACACCTGGTGCACGTCCACCACCTTGCGCTCGAACACGCGGCTGCTTCCGGTGTTTTTCGTCTCAGGCTGGAAGGTCAACAGTTTCTCCGTGGCTGCGGGGATGATACATCCTAATCCATTACTGCAAAATGAGTTATCCCCTTCATGTGGCCATCAATTGTATACCTGCCGGTCAATCTTTGTCAAGTTTTTTACCGAATGGATAATCTTTCGTGACATGTGGAACGGCCGAGACGTCTGTGCCGACGGCGCCGGAGGGCCCTTTGCAACTGGAACGGTCTCAATACCTTGTAAAAACTTGTCATGGCGCCAGTTTTATATTATTTATTCTTCCTTCCGGTTTCAGGGAAACCGGGGCACGGCAAAGACTACGGATTCCAGGGCTGGAAGCAGCCGGATAACTAATACGGGAGGCACCAGGTGAATATATATGTGTGCGTCAAGCAGGTCCCGGACACCGAGGCCCGCGTCCAGGTGGCGGGAGACGGCAAATCGATCGAGACCGCGGATATCAACTTCATCCTGAACCCGTTCGATGAGTTCGCGGTGGAGCAGGCCCTGCTGACAAGGGAGCAGCACAGCGGCGAGGTCACCGCGCTCAGCCTGGGAGACAACGGCGCGGCGGCGGCGATCCGCACGGCGATGGCGATGGGTGTGGATAAGGGGATCCATCTCAAGACAGACCAGCCGGCCGAGGATCCGCT
>VRUH01000039.1:0-9981 GCA_019456185.1 Candidatus Glassbacteria bacterium
CTTGCGGGCCACGCTCTGCAGGTAGCGGTGGTCGTCGGCGTTCTCGAAGCCGGTCTGGAGCATATTGTGGTCGATATAGCTCACGCTGACCTCGGTCTTGACCCGCGGAATCTGCATGGCCTCGAACTGCAGGTAGGCCATTGTCCCGGTGGCGTCCTGGGTCAGGGTCTGGTCGACCCGGATCGCGATCTCCTGTCCAGGGGACAGTTTGCCGCTGACCAGGTGCGAGTTCAGAATCTTGTGTACGATATTCATCCCCATCTTGCACTCCCGCTATTTTGAAGTTGTCAGCCTGCTCATGCCGGATCGATTTGGCGCAATGTAAACTTACCGGCCGCCGGGCTTATCTCACGTGCGGCTGATCAATCTAGCGTAAATAATATAAATGTGGAACGAGGAAAATGCAAAGGAGGGAGGGGGCGTGTGAGAGTTGAAAGATACCAGAAACAGGGCAATTACCAAAATCAAAGGATTAGATCAAAACACCCAATTTTCATTAGCCATGAATTGCTCGAGGTCAATCCAAGGAATCATAAAATGGTTACACACATTAGGAATTTGTGCAGCATTAGGTTTATGAAATTCACGAGTCACTACACAACCGTCTATTTGTTTTGCTTTGGCAATAACGAAAGGATCGGCGACAGGTTTGCCCTTTAATCGCTCTTGATTCCTGATCATGGATTGAAAATGCGGGATACTAAATATTTGGGTGACAAACTCCAACTCAACTGCAGTGGGAGTATGAAAGATGTGCTTATTGTCCTTAGCCCATTTAGATAGACGGTCACCGCGATCTTGAATCTCGTTGAGTACTTCATCAACGGAAACAACATGCCCAGAATCCACTAGTGATTCGAATTTTTCCCAAAGAGATGGAAAACGATCAGGATAATAATGATTAAATAAATCTATTAGAGGACCAGTGTCGAGGACATATATCATTCAGTCACGCCTTGTTAAGCAGCAATTGTTCCATGCCGGCTACATTTTTTACTTTTACTCCAAGATATTCAGATAATTGTTCAATTGATATTCTGTTATGATAATAACGACTAAAAGCAGTCCCTAAATATTTTTCGCCTAAATATGCACTTTTGGTCTTATAGTAATCTCCACCATCTCTCTTTTTTTCTTTGAGGGATTTTCTCCATTCTTCAACTTTGTCCTGATAATATCTTTGGTCAACTAGATTAAGGTCAAATGCTTTTCTAAGAATGACTTCTCTGCTTACATTGTAGTGATCTGCTATAAATTGAATTGAATTGTCATCTATTTGACGGCCACGAACGATCTGCCGAAAGTCTTCTGAGGGCACAAGAAATTCACCAGCAAAACGGTTGCATAGAATTTCAATAAGCCGATTTTCCCCAACTAAAAAATCGATATATTTTTCAATTCGGGTATCAATTCCTCCTGTGCGAAAAAGGAGATGTGCCAATTCATGAAATAAAGTAAATATTTGACGATTTTTAGCTTTGCTGTTGTTAACGTAAATTATGGGAAATTGGTCGTCATACAAACAAAATCCTGAGAAATCTTTTAGCTGAAAAGCATCTTTGAATATAAAAACTCCATTGTCCTCCAAAATATCACGCCAAGCCTTTAAGGCGATCTCACTATCTTTCCACTTGGTTTGTTCTTGTATGTCAACTTGTAAATATTTGCGAATAGCTATTGCCATTTTGTCGGCTTCAACATTAGGATCAAAAGATAAATCTTTGACAACATTTTTTTTGGCAGGATTAGCATTGTCATATAGTTCACTCAAATTTAATTGCATTGCTCTTGCATTTCTTATCAAAAGCCTCATTCTAGATGGGAGGTTGTTGATTTCATAATCAGGCAAAGTTCGAAATGCCTGCTTTGGAGTTTCTTCTACGGGTGGATTGGGGAAAAAGAATAAGGCAAGCGGACGCTTGTAAATTTTGTAAGCCAGTTTTTTTAGTTGAGCATAGGTTGGATAATCAGTACCAGCCTCCCAAGCGTTAACGGTTTCGCTAGTGACACTCTTAAGTTTCATGCTTTCAACAACATCTTTTATACTAAGGCCCGCAGTTTCACGTGCCCATGTTAGCAAAGCCGGATTTACTGGAATTGGTTTAACCATATTAAATCTATCCTAATAGCCAACTGAATTGTGCAGTACGCTGATCGCGGGTATTTACTGGGACAATAAACTGAGTTTGATCAACTGTTCTGCCTTCTTTAAGCAATTATAATACCTTCCCTCGAATAATCAATCAAGCATTTAAGTAAAAAACTCCTGCGTAGTCTTCAGGTGCTCTGGCTTATGGTGTTTGATCATATGGGTAGTGCGCAAAATGCAGGTACGCTTTTTGCTCAACTGGTACGGGCAGGAAAAAAAGAACTCGTTACCGGGGGAGTGTCAATTCGATGAAGAGGCCGGGCCGTAAGGCTGTCAGCCGGATTCTGCTGGCCGTGCTGGGGGTAGTGATTGTGGCAACTTTTTCCTGCCACGACACCGCCCTGGCCCAGGGAGCAGGTACGCCGGGCGGGACAATTTTTCCTAACGTCTCGATCGGTCTGGGAGCCAGCCAGGAGCCCGAGGATTTCGCGATCACGCTCCAGCTGCTGTTCCTGATGACCATCCTCACCCTGGCGCCCTCGATCCTGATCATGATGACCTGTTTCACGCGGATCGTGGTCGTCTTCCATTTCCTGCGCCAGGCGATAGGCACCCAGGGGATGCCGGCCAACCAGTTGTTGGTCGGCCTGGCGCTGTTCCTGACCTTCTACATCATGAGCCCCGTATGGATACAGATCAACGACAACGCGCTGCAGCCCTACCTTCGCCGCGATATCACCCAGCAGGAAGCTTTCGGCCTGGCGATAGAGCCGCTGCGTACGTTCATGTTCAGCCAGGTGCGGGAGAAAGACCTCTCGCTGTTCGTGTTCATGTCCGACATGGACAAGCCGACCACCGCAGCTGAGGTCCCGACCCTTGTGCTGATCCCGGCGTTTATCATCAGTGAGCTGCGGGTGGCGTTCCAGATCGGGTTTCTGATCTATCTGCCGTTCATCATGATCGACATGATCGTCTCCAGCGTACTGCTGTCGATGGGCATGATGATGCTGCCGCCGATTATCATTTCGCTGCCCTTCAAGGTGCTGCTGTTGGTGATGGTGGACGGCTGGTACCTGCTGGTCAGTTCGTTGATGCGAAGTTTCAGTTAAGCATAAGGAGCAAACAATGAGTCAGCAGTTCGTAATTAATCTGGGCCGCGAGGTGTTCCTGACCGCGGTGATGGTGGCCAGCCCGATGCTGATCGCGGGCCTGATCGTGGGAGTGAGCATCAGCGTGATGCAGACCGCCACCTCGATCCAGGAGCAGACCCTGACTTTCATCCCGAAAATCCTCGCGGTCGTGGTCAGCCTGATCCTGTTCATGCCCTGGATGATGAATACGCTGCTGGATTTCTCGGTGGAGCTGTTTACCAACATCCCTGAATATATCAAATAGGGACCAGCCCGGGCGGCTCAGTTGAACCGTCAGAGGACGCCACGGTAACAATGCCGCCGGTAACCGACATAGCGCTGCGCCAGGTGGAAATCTACTCGCTGATCTTTTTCCGGATCAGCGGGATAATTTTCACCATGCCGTTTTTCGGCAGCGAGAACGTGCCGCGCCTGGTGAGGATCGGGCTGGCGCTGGTGATTACGCTGGTGCTGGTGCCCACGCTGAATATTTCGGGTATCCCGCTGCCGGACAACCTCTGGACCTACAGCGCGGTGGTCTTCAAGGAACTGTTTGTCGGGATGGCGATCGGGTTCGTCTCGATGATCGTGTTTCACGGTATCCAGTACTCCGGCGACCTGGTGGGCTTCCAGATGGGCCTGAGGCTGGCCAACGTGATCGATCCGATGAGCGAGGAGCAGATCAGCATTATCGGCACCACTCAGAACCTGCTGGCCGTGCTGCTGTATCTCAGCCTGTTCTGGGACCATTTCCTGTTCAAGGCGATGGCCGCCAGTTTCGCCGTGATCCCGATCGCCGGGGTGCATCTGGAGGGCCCGATGGCCATCGAGTTTATCCGAATATCAGCCGAGGTGTTCGTTATCGCGCTCAAGATGGGTGCGCCGCTGCTGGCCGCGCTGTTCCTGGCCGACGTGGCGCTGGGATTTATCGCGCGCACGGCGCCGCAGATCAACGTGTTCATTATCGGTTTTCCCGTGAAGGTGGGGATGGGGATCCTGCTGCTGGGGATCAGCCTCCCGTTCTTCGTCTACGTGCTCACCAAGCTGGTGCACGGGATGGAAAACAACATCATGATCCTGCTGCGCTACCTGTAGGCGGCGCGCAAGGGGAATAAGTGGCTGAGGAGAAAAGTCAGGAAGAACGAACAGAGAAACCCACTCAAAAGCGTCTGGAAGACGCTCGCGAAGAGGGCAATCTGCCCCGGTCAGTGGAACTGAGCAGCATGATGATTCTGCTGACCGGAGTGGCGGGACTCTATTTCTTGGCCGGCGGGATGTGGCGCGAGATGAGCGAGGTCAGCTACTACATCTTCAACCACGCCGTGGACCTCGAAATCACCACGGACAATTTCAAGCCCTACGCCGAAGCGGCGGTGTGGTTCATGGTCATGCTGACCGCTCCGCTGTTCATGCTGCTGATGGTGATCGGCGTGCTGACCGGGATCTCCCAGAGCGGACCAAACCTGAGCTGGAAGGCCCTGCAGCCCAAAGCCAGCAAGATGAATCCGCTCAAAGGGCTCAAGCGCACTTTCGCCAGCTCGCGCGCCCTGGTGGAGTTGGTCAAGAGTATCCTGAAAGTGGCGATGGTGGCCGCGTTGAGCTGGTGGACCATTTCCGCCATGTTCGGCGACTATATCCTGCTGCTCGACCAGGAAGTCGGCCAGTTCTTCAGCTACCTGATGCAGCAGATGTTCGGGCTCAGTATCCGGATCGCACTGCTGCTGCTCGTGCTGGCGGTGCTGGACTATATCTGGCAGCGCTACAAACATTTCAAGGACCTGCGGATGAGCCGCCAGGAAGTGAAAGAGGAGCGCAAGCAGCAGGAAGGTGACCCGATAGTCAAGAGCAGGATTCGCTCGATCCAAATGGAGGCCGCGCGCAGGAGGATGATGGCCGATGTCAAGGAGGCCGACGTGGTGGTGACCAACCCGATCCACCTGGCCGTGGCGCTTAAATACGATCCGGAAGGCATGAACGCCCCGGTGGTGCTGGCCAAGGGTGCGCGCAAGGTGGCCGAGAAGATCAAGGAAATCGCCAGGGAACTCGATATTCCGATAATCGAAAACAAACCGCTGGCCCAGTTGCTCTTCAAGCTCTGCAAGGTAGGCGCCGAGGTGCCCTCGCAGCTCTACAAGGCGGTTGCTGAGGTGCTGGCGTATATCTACCGCCTCAAGAGAAACAAACGTCCCAGAAACCTTTGAGCACTGGAGATCCCCGGTTCGGCGCGGCTGAGCCGGTGACGGAGAATTCGGGAAGATGAGAATCAGCAAGTACAGCGACGTGATGCTGGCCCTGGGCGTGGTGGGGATCCTGGTGGTGATGATTATCCCCTTGCCGCCGGTGTTCATGGATATGATGCTGACCCTGGATATCAGCCTGGGCCTGCTGATCCTGATTGTGGTGCTCTTTACCACCGAGCCGCTGGAGCTCTCGGTGTTCCCTGGCCTGCTGCTGATGGCTACGCTGTTCCGGCTCTCGCTCAATGTCGCCAGTACCCGGCTGATCCTCAGCGAGGGCTACGCGGGCCGCTTGATCGAGGCGTTCGGCACGTTCGTGGTCGGCGGCAACTACGTGGTGGGGATTATCATTTTCTCCATCCTCGTGATCATCAACTTCGTCGTGCTCACCAAGGGCGCGGGCCGGATCGCCGAGGTGGCCGCCCGCTTTACCCTGGACAAGATGCCGGGTAAGCAGATGGCTATCGACGCCGATCTGAACAACGGCCTGATCGACGAGCGCGAGGCGCGGGCCCGCCGCGAAAAGATCGACCAGGAAGCGGAGTTTTACGGCGCGATGGACGGTGCGGCCAAGTTCGTGCGCGGTGATGCGATCGCCGCGATCCTGATCACGTTCATCAATATTATCGGCGGCTTCATTATCGGTGTGGCCCAGATGGGCATGACATTTCCCGAGGCGATCAAGACCTACACCCTCTTGACGGTCGGTGACGGTCTGGTGAGCCAGATCCCCGCCCTGGTGGTCAGCACCGCGACCGGTGTGATTATTACCCGTGCCAGCAGCAAGAGCAGCCTCGGAGTCGATATCCAGAACCAGTTGATGGCCCGGCCGCGTGCGCTGTTCCTCACCGCCGCCGTGCTGATGTTTTTCGGTCTCGTTCCCGGTCTGCCGACCATGCCGTTCGTGGTCCTGGCAATCCTGTTGAGTCTGATGGGGCTGGGCGCACGCCGTCAGCTGGCGGCCGCCGAGAAGGCCGAGCGGGAGGAACTGGAGGAGCGCGAGGAAGCCCCGGCGGATGTCAACGCCCAGATCGAGGAGTTCCTGCAGGTCGACCCGCTGGAGCTTGAGATCGGCTACGGGCTGATCCCGCTGGTCGATATCGACCAGGGAGGCGATCTGCTGGGCCGGATCACCGAAATCCGCAAGCAGTGCGCCCTCGAGGTGGGCATCATTGTACCGCCGATCCGTATTCGGGACAATATCCAGTTGACGAACAACGAGTACGTAATCAAGATTCGCGGAATCGAGGTGGCCCGCGGGGAGATCAATGTCAACCAGTACATGGCTCTCGACCCCGGGACTGTCACCGAAAAAGTTGAGGGCCAGCACACCACCGAGCAGGTGTTCGGCCTGGAAGCGATCTGGATCGGCGAGGACAAGCGCGAGGAAGCGGAGAGCAAGGGCTACACTGTCGTGGAGGCTCCGGCTGTGCTGGCGACCCACCTGATGGAGACGCTGAAGCGTTACGCTCACGAAATTCTGAGCCGCCAGGACACCCAGACCCTGCTTGACAATGTCAAGAAAGAGAACGCTACTCTGGTCGACGAGCTGGTGCCGAACTCGATGAACGTCGGTAATGTCCAGAAAGTTCTCCAGAACCTGCTGCGCGAACGCGTGCCGGTCCGCGACCTGGTAACCATCCTCGAATCGCTCAGCGACTACGCGTCCCAGACCAAGGATCTCGGCGTGCTTACCGAATTCGTGCGCCAGAGCCTGAGCCGGACAATCTACAATCTATATAAGGACGATGAGGGAGGGGTCAGCGCTATCACTCTGGCGCCCGAGGTGGAACGCACTATCGCCGAGGTCATCCAGAGCACCGTGAACCAGGGAAGCTCGCTGGCCCTGCCGCCGAGGTTTATCGAACAGATTACCTCTTCACTTAACGAACAGGTCGAACGAATGAATTCCGAGGGTCTGCAGCCCCTGCTGATCTGCTCGCCGTCGATCCGCCAGTATTTCAAGCGTCTGGTGGAACCGGTGTTCACTCACCTGGTGGTGATCAGCTACGCCGAGCTTCCACAGACGGCTGAGATCTCCTCATTTGGAACCGTCCAGACCGAAAGGGAAGGTGCGTTGACATGAAAGTGAAAAAGTACACCGCCCCCTCGATGCGGGAAGCCCTGGAAAAGATGAAGCGCGACTTGGGCACGGGTGCGGTAATTCTGGGCAGCCGCAAGATCAGCCGCGGCGGCCTGCTCGACTTCATCGGCAAGGAAATGTTCGAGGTCACAGCCACGACCGAGGACAACGTCCTGGTTGCTTCGCCTTCGGCGGCAAAGCCCGGTAACGGGGCCGAGGTGAATGCGGCCGGCGGCAGAGTGTCCTTCACCGTGGGAGATAACGGCGCTGTGGCCACCGGTGCCAAGGGAAGCTTTGGCCAGCTCCTGGCTCGCCAGGTCCCGCCTCTGCCGGTGGCAAGCGCCTCTCCGGGCAACGGGATCGGCAGGCGCACGCCGATAGACTCGGCGAATGTCCGCATGCTCCAGCAGGAACTCAAGGACCTCCGCTCCGCGGTGGGCGAGATGGCCGAGCACATGAAGTACCAGCGGATGCCCTCGCTGCCCCCGGTGCTGCGCGAGGTCTACAAGAAGCTGGTCAATATCGAGCTGGAGGAGCGCACCGCCGGCGACCTGATCCAGAAACTCTACGCCCGCTTCAGCGAAAAACAGTACAACGAGATCGAGCTGGTGGAAAAATACCTGATAGAGGAAATCACCAGGATGATCCCGGTCTCCCGCCCCGCCAAACCCTCGGGCAAGGACCCGCTGATCATCCTGTTCGCCGGACCCTCGGGCGTGGGTAAAACGACCTGTCTGGCCAAGCTGGCTACCAACAAGCGCTTCTACGGCGGGCACAAAGTGGTGATGGTGACCGCCGACACCTACCGGGTGGCCGCCACCCAGCAGTTGGGTACGTTCAGCGAAATCGCGGATATCCCGCTGGAGATCGCCCACTCGCCGCGCGATATTACCCGGGCGGTCAAGCGCCATCAGGACAAGGAAGTGATTCTGATCGACACTTCCGGCGGCAGCCAGTTCAACGACAAGATGCTGAGCGAGCTGAAGGATTTCGTCACCGCGGCCGGCCCAGATGAGGTCCACCTCGTCCTGAGCGTGGACACCAAGCCGCGCGACCTGCAGCACGCCATCCGCCGGTTCCGCACCGGCAAGAGCATGAGGCTGCTGCTGACCAAGTTCGACGAGACCCTGACGTTCGGCTCGATCGTGGGTGTCGCCCGCGATGCCGGGATTCCAATCAGCTATCTCACTTTCGGCCAGGAAGTGCCGGAGGATATCGAGCCGGCCGACGCGGCCAAGATCGCGAAACTGGTGGTGGGCAACGTATTTTAGAGAAAGTTGGGGCCAGCTAAGTGGATTCGCAAGGCAACATCCTGAAACTGTCGTTCCTGATGAGCTATCTGGCCTTGCTGATCTGCATGGTCAGCGGGATTCCGTTCATGACCTGCGTGTTCAGGTCGATTATCCTGATGACTCTCTTCGCGCTGGCAGGCTACGCGTTCCGCTGGTTTCTGCTGAGCGTGGTGAGCAGTGTCCAGCCCGATGAGCCGGTCGGCGGAACAAGGCGCGACGACGAAGAATACGCCGAGTTCGATATGAGCGAAGGCGAAACCGGCGGCTTACCGGTGGAGACGGCCGACCTGCCGGCTGAAAACGTTGAACAGGCTGGTGAGTGACGGTAACTTAAATAGAGAAAGGGCAGACGCTGCAGAACTTCCAGTCAAATACGATTCTGCGCAAGGCAATGAATAAAGCCGCGGCTCGAGAAAACAAACGTGTCGACCCCGACACCAGCAAGGCGGAGAAACGCGCGCTCAAGAACGAGCTGATCGAAAAACTGGTGGCCGAGTTCCAGAAGAACGGCGATCTGAAGGTCAGGGACGAGATCGTGGTGATGAACCTCTCGCTGATCAACTATATCGCCGAAAGGATGGCGATCTCGCTGCCTCAGTCAGTTGAATCCGACGATCTCAAGAGCCTGGGCATCCTGGGCCTGATCGATGCGATCGGCAATTTCAAGCCCGAGAAGCAGGTCAGGTTCACCAGCTACGCGGCCCTGAGGATCAAGGGTTCGATTATCGACGGGCTGCGCAGCCTGGACTGGGTACCGCGCAGCGTGCGCAAGAAAGCGCGCGACCTGGAAAAGAATCTCCAGGAACTCGAGATCGCTCTCGGGCGCCCCGCCACCGAGAAGGAAGTCAGCGAGAAAATGGGCATGAGCCTCCCCGAGTACCAGGAACTGCTCGAGGAAGTCAGCCCGATAATTTTTCTCTCGCTCAACGACACTGTCTACGACGACAACGACCAGTCGGTGAAGCTGGGCGATGTGATCGAGGACAACGAGAACTACGGCCCGCACTCGATGCTCGAGCGCAACGAGATGAAAAACCTGCTGGTGGGCGGGATCAACAGCCTGCCCGAGCGGGAGAAACTGGTCGTGGCGCTCTACTACTACGAGGGCCTGACACTCAAGGAAATCGGCGAAGTGATGCAGATTTCAGAG